>CAZLOF010000005.1:10434-27818 GCA_964560745.1 uncultured Thermoflexus sp. | reverse complement strand
TGTCAGTCATCCATCGGGCTGGGCCACCAAGCCCTTGCCCTCTACTACTATCATAGAACCCCGAGCCGAGAAAACCTTCGACCAAAATCGAAAAAAAACTGCAAAAATCTGCGGGGGGGGGGGGGGGATTGGGGACCTTATTGACCCTGTTGACCGCGTTGACCTTTTCGGGCTGGGTCAATACGGCAGTGGCTCCCAGGGGGGAGCCACCGCCTGCGGAGGACGAACGACTGGATCAGATCTTGTAGGTTTTCACCGCTCCGTAATCGATATAGGTCAGCATCACCACCCACCGCCCGGCGTTCAGCGTGTTCCAATTTGCGCCGGGAGTGCCAGACAGGTATAGCGTGCGGGCCGTGTTCTGCGGGGCCAGCACGACGGACGCCCCGGCCGCCGAGGCGAGGATATCGGCCGTCGTGTCCGGGCTACCCGTGAGCAACTCCGTCCCTCCGCTACTGGTCCCCAGGTCGATCCGCATCGACGCCGAACCCGTCACCGTCTCATGGCATCGGACGTGGGCGTCGATCAGTGTGGCGTAGGCCGGGATTATGCCCGTCAGCGTGATGGTCTGCTTTGTCGTGTTGGCCGCATCGTCGTCGAAACTGTAGTCGTCCGTCGAGGCATCGTCGTCGACGTCGATCGATTTGACGATTGTCTTGACCGCGTAGACGACGTCCGTGTTCGTTCCATCCACCACGGTGCCAGCGATCGAGACATCGTCGTAAAATGTTGCAGCCCGGCCGATCGAGAATGCCGCTCCGAAACTGCTATTGCTGTTGACCGGGTTGCAGAACAGTACATTCGTATTGCCGGGCAGGTCCAACGTGTGACTACTCCCTGTGCTGGTCCAATAGCCATTGCCCATATTTCCGGAACATCCGAAGAACCAGGCCTTGGCGTCTGCCCCGCTGGTGGTCAACTGAACCCACGCCGTCCACGGATTGGACCAGGTAGCCCCGTTGTTCTGCACCCAGCAGTTGTAGAAAGACACATTCCCGGGGACCGCGGTGCTGTCGGCCGAGATCGTTACGAGACAATCGTCGGCGTCGACTTCACCGGGATTGATGTCTTCAAAATTGCAGTTCATGAACAGGGTGTTCCGAATGCCAATCGCGCTGACGGCCGGAGTGGCACACTTCTGCCACGTGCAGGATTCAAACGCCAGAGTATTCCCCGAGCGATCGCAGACCGCGGCGGCCACCCCTTCCGAACTCCAAAACCAGCACCCCTCGATCAGCTTCGTGAAAGAGGCTGTCACGTCTGTGGCGTCCCCAAAATCGATCGCTTGGTGAGACGTTCGCAAGGTCCCCGATTTGCCGTCAATGCAGTTGTACATCCGGAAATGGCCCGGAATCGTCTGGATGCTGATGCTGAGATCCAGCCGGAACTGGCAGTCCCGAAACTCTGTGTACGCCGTGTAATAGCCTGGTTTGTACCAACCGACGCAACCGGCTGCGTCTGCGTCGAATACGAGCCCTTCGAAAATCAACTGCTCGACATTGGCGGCTGAGACGTGCTGAAACAGGGGAGTCGAAGCGGTCGTCTGGCAGATGATGGATTTACCGGCCTCGCCTTTGAATTTCCCATAGTTCGCCACGTCGATGGCCGCACTGATGATGTACGTTCCCGCAGGAAAATACACTGTGCCGCCGACGGCGTTGGCGGCGTCGAGGGCCGCTTGGATGGCCGTCGATGCGTCCGTCGCGCCGTCGTTGATCGTCGCTCCGCCGGCGTAATCCATGACGTTGAAGATCCCGCCCCGCAGATTCAACATGGTGATCTTGCGGTGGTTATGGTCCGAGGCCGGTTTGTTCTCCACGTAGAGGACGTCCGTCAGCAAAGGGATTGTGATCTCCGTGAGTTCGTCGAGCCGTTTTCCTGTCAGGGCCATATCGAGTCCTTTCGTTATCCGATCTGGAGGAATTTGTTCTGGAGGTCCGTCTTGATGTTGGAGATGTCCGAGACCGCCGTCGACAGGGCGGTTCGCTCGGCTGCGGTCATTCGCACGTACGTCGCGCCGTCGATGATGTCGTTGTCGAGGTCGAGACTGGACAGCTTCGACCGCTCGGCCGCGGTCATCTTCACGTAGGCCGCCGTATCGGCGAACGAGGCCAGCGTGTAGCCTGACATCGTGCTTTGGATCGTTCCGACCTGGCTTTGCAGCGTCGAGATATTGCTCGTCGCCGTCGAGATCGCCGTCCGCTCGGCGGCCGTCATCTTCTTGAACGACGACCCATCGAGGATCTCGTCGATCGAGATCAGACCGCCCTCGCCGCCGATCTGCTGACCCTCTTTCACGGTCGGGACGCCCGCCTGATTGACCGCGATCAGGTAGTTGCCCGCCAGGGCCGAAGCCAGGTCCGTCGTCGAGAACACGGTTGGAAAGTCGGGGTCCCAATAGACGTAGAGCTTCGTCGTGCTGCCGTCCGCCGGTTGGGATAGGACGCCGTCGTAGGTCACGTATCCGGCCGTGTCGCCGGCCTCGTCGAGATCGCTCGTCCAGGAGATCGTTCCCGCCCCGGCTGCGGCGAACGTGTAGCCGCCCCATTTGAAGGGCTTCGTCGCGCCCTGGCCCAACAGGTCCAGCGTGTCGCCGGAAATACTCGAGTTCGATCGGCCGTAGCGTCGGGCGATCGTCGAGAGCGGAACGTCTACGTCTGGATCCAAGGCGTCGAGATCGTCGAGGACCGCCGCGTATTTGGTCAGCGAGATCGATGCGTGCAGGTTCTGGTCGACCGAGCATTCGTTGACCTCGAACTGATCGTCTGCGATCGAGGAAGGGCCGAAGAGGAAGAGGTCGCCCGCCTGAGGAGCCACCGTCAAGGCCGATGCGATCACGCCCGTCCGGGCCGAGGCCAGCGTCACATCGCGGTATTCCGGCGCGTAATACTGGCCGCTCACTCGGTGCTGGACGATCAGGCCGTCGCCGCCTGCGGAGAACTCCGTCATGTCCCGATCGAAGGTGAGCGTGTTGCCCTGGACGGCGACGATCCGGCCGCCGCCGCTCTTGCCCTCGACCTGGCAGTAGAGCACGTCCCCGCCCTCGTAGAGTACGGAGTCGAGATCGGCCTGGACGTTGGGAAGGGCCATATCGACCAGCCGATTGCGGGCCAATTCCCGGCGGGCCAGACGGGCGGCCTCGTGCGTCCGCGTGACGGCCGCCAGATCGAGCGTGACCTCGGTCAGCGTGTCGAGTTCGGGATCGACCACCAGGATCGACCGCTCATCGTAGTCGGTCGCGGCGTCCCGGTATCGGGTCGTGACCTCGCAGGCGAGATCCTGCGATGGAACCGGCTCGGGATCGAACGAGTCGGGAAAACAGTTGCCGTCGCAGAGCAGGCCGACCGGAACGCGGGGGGCGTCGAGCCAGAGGCCGAAGTTGCGGCCGATGTATTCCAGGCCGCAACGGCCGCTTGCGCCGATCTGGCCGACCACCGAATGAACGGTTGATCCCGAGGAGAACACGGCGTCGCACCGCATCATGTCGTCGTAGCCGCCGTTGCCGTCGGGGACCTGGGTATCGGCCAGCGGCTTTTGATTCGTCCAGTCGTCGCCGACGAGCCTCGACGCATCCAATCCTCGGTAATACGTCGCCGAATAGGGCGTTGTCAGTCCGTCTCCTTCGATGACGGGCTGGGTCATTACGTCGCGTATGGCGTCTGCGTGATAGCGGCTCACGGCGAAGGACCCGTTTTCGTCCTGAACCACTTTGCCCGTCGTGACCACCGAGAGCTCGGTCACGCCGGAATCGGTCGTCTCGTTCGGTACGAGGGCCAGATCCAGCAGAACCATTCCGGGATGGGTGAATCCCACGGAGGCGTGTGCCTGGATCGCGTAGAACTCACATTCCTCCACGTGGCGGGTGTTGGTCTGGTCGCCCGAGGTCTTGGTCACGCGGACGCGGGGTTGCATGGCTGTCGTCGTCGTGAACGCCGTTCCGCCGGAGTAGGACTCGGAGGCGCGGAACCTCGCGTAGCAGGCCTGGCTGCACTCGCCGCTGACGTCCGTCTCGAACACCGTCTGCCACGTGTCGGCGATCGCGTCGCCGACCTCGATCCGCAGCGTGACCTCTTCGCTGTGCGTGTCGCCGTCGGTGCCGTAGTGGATCAGGCCGTTGGGGAATGCGATGATGATGTCCAGCTCGTCCCAGCCGGCCCGGCCCAGCGTGTAGGTCACGGCCTCGTCCTTGCTGAGCGTCTGGCCGACCGTGAAATCCTGGCGGAAGGTGGACCAGGCGGGCAGGACCGTCTGTTCAGTCGTGCCCAGCCGCCAGGTCGCGGTGATGCCGGTCCAGTCGCTCATGGGGCGGCCGTTAATTCGAACCGTCTCTGAATCAGGCTCTTCCGGCCAGGGGCCTTCGCCGAAGCAGGCGAGGATCTCCCGCGTGATGGCGCTGCCCTTGGTGACCGTGTTGGTCGCGGAAATAACGATGTAGTGCGCTACGATGTTGGCGTGGACCCGGCTCGTCCCGTATGCGACGGGGATTGCGCCGCCTTGGTCTTCCGTCGTCTGCTGGGCGAATCGATAGCCGCTGGCGGACTCGGAATCGGAAATCGACTTGGCCATCGCGCGATTGACGAAGTACGCGCCGACCGCAATGGCGATCGTCGGCAGATTCGCGACGGCGAACGCCCCGGCCACTTTGACCGCCGAGACGACTGCGAAAATAATGGCACTGATGGGATCCATCTACGCGAGGCTCCTTATCGAGACGGGCAAGATCAGTTTCTCTGCTTCCGGATCCAGGCCATAGAATCCTCCGAACCTCTCCAGGTTGTCGAGTTCCAGGCATCTCGACGGCGTGCCGTTGCAGACGGTCTGGTCGCCCGCGTAGGCGCAGCGGGGATCGCTCTTGAAGCCCCTGGCGTAGGGACATTGCCATGCCCAGTAGCGATTGGCCGGAAACCGCATCTTGGTCACGTTCGGACCGCCCAGAGTGAAGGCGATCGCCTCGGAGGCTGGCTTGGCCTGGAGGATGTCGTATTCGACGGCGCCCCAGACGGAACCCAGGCTCAAATAGTCCACGTTGACGACGTCCATCGTCAGCGTGCAATCGCGGAACCACTGGGTGGCCGCGGCATAGGACCTCAGCGTGCGGGTCTCGTCTCGGATCGTCAGCGTGAGCGTCTTGACCGTATTGCCCCGTCCGCCGGATAGGATCGTCGCCTCATAGGACCATGCCGTGTACACCTGCCCGCCGTAGGTCACGTCGCCGGCATAGCGGGCGTAGCGGAGCGTCTCGCCCGTCGAGAGCCCGAACGAGAGCAGCGGCACGAACGGAGAGCCGCAGGCATCGGACCGCATCAAAGCCAGGAGCGTCGGCGTGACGAGGATCATGGCACTACCTCCTCGGCTGTGCCCGAGCCGCTGTTGTAGATCGCGGCCAGCTCCTGCGACGACAGCGGGCGATTGTGGATCCGCACATCGTCGATCAGGCCGTAGAAAGAGCGATCGGTCGCCCCGGCGCGATTGCCCAGGCGAAGCTCGGCGGTCGAGGCCGCCGGCAGCCGCGTCGCAGATCCGCCGGAGGCTGTTACGTCCACTCCGTTGACGTAGAGCTTTCGTCCGTAGGCGTCGAAGACCACCGCCACGTGCTGCCAGGATCCGATCGTTACGGCGTTGGCCGACGAGAGCGTCTCGGCTGTGTCCCCGGCGACGCGGAAGGCGAGTTTGTTGCCGGCGGCCAGAGCGAAGTAGTACCCGGCTCCGGCGCTGACTGTGTTGGATTTGTCGATGATCCGCCCGGCGTCCGATTCCCCGAGACCCGTCGGGTTGATCCAGGCGAGGATCGATCCGCCATCTTCCAAACGCAGGGCCTCATGGTCTGCGACCGCTACGTAGTCGCTGGAACCATTGAACGTCAGGGCGCTGGTCAGCTTGCCCGCAGCAACCATGACGTCCATGCTCTGCGAAGCGGTGCCCCCGTGCCCATTGCCGGTTGCGTCGCTGACGTCCGAACCGCCCTCGAAGGCCAGGACCTCGTCGGTCCCGACGGTCAGAGCCTCGTCCGTGCCCACCAGCAGGACGCCGCCCTCGTCCATCGGCCACCAGGCGACCAGCGTGGACACCGCCACGGTCGGCAGGGCCGGAATCAGCGTGATCGTGGCGTTCCATAGACCGTACCCGTTCTCCTGCGGAACGATCCGCTCCGGCGTGGTGGAATCGTAGCTGCACCAGTAGGTCTCATACAGGGTCTCAGCAAGCGAATCGATCGAAGTGTTCGGCCATAGGAAAGGCGTCGCACCCCGCTTGTGCGAGAGATAATGCCCGTGCAGGATCCGGGCGTCTGCGGTGGTGAGGCCCCGAAACGAAAGGTCGATCGCGTAGACCGCCTGGCCCAGCCGGTCGCGGGTCCGCAGGACCCCGTTGCCCAGCCGCATCGAGTCCACGCCGCTGTCTATCACTCGCCAGTCCGGCGTTCCGAGCAGGTAGGATCGGCTCAGATGGTGGATGGGGAATGCGGTCATCTTCCAAACCTTTCACTCAGGGGGCCGCCGTGGTCCATGTCGTTCAGGATCACGCCGACCACCCATTCGTCGCCCCTCCATCGCGGCGTCGTCGTCTGAACCTGTTTCTGCTCTCCGTGATAGTGGACCTCGAGCTTCACATTCGGCGAGCCGCCGGAAAGGCCCAGCCTGCCGCCCGGCCCTCGCTCCAAGGGCACGATCGCCTCGGGGCCGGACTCGCCAGCCACATGACGCGTGTTGCCATCCATCCAACTGATGGGCCGGTCGAGCACCATGCCGGAGGCGTGCATCTTGGTTCCGCCCGAGAAGAGGCCTCCGATGCCGCCCATGGCGCTGGTGACCATGTTGCTCAGCAGCATCTGAGTCGCCAGGCTTCCAACGCTTTTGACGACATTCTTCAATACATCATCGAGGGTCTTTGATTCCCAGATGAGGTCGTTCAGTTCGCTGGTCAGACTGTCGTGCAGGTCGTTCGTAACGTCGTGGCCGACGTCGCCCAGGGTGTATAGTTCATCCTGCATCTCACGGATGGCGGACTTCGCACCGCCGCCAAAGGAATCGCCGTAGTGCTCGGAAAGCTTTTGGTTCTCCTTCTGGAGTTCGGCAATTCGGTCGATCTCCTCCTGCGTAAGGTCGATGCCCTGTCGCTTGAACTCATTCACCCGCTTGATGAGTTCCGCCTCGTCCTTGCGACCCTGCTGGATCTTCGCAAGGTATTGATTCTCCTGCTGGAGGTTCTCGATGTAGTTGTCAGCGGCATACTTAGCGCGATATTTATTAGCCTTTTCAAGATCCGATATGTAGTACTTTAGCTTCCTATCGCGAACCTCCTGGTCTCCCGCGTACGCTTCCTCAAGAGTGGCTTTCATGGTGAGGATCTGTGCGGCGTCGCGATTTCCCGTATTGAGTTCCATCTGGACTCGGATCTGATTGGCAAGGGCCTCGTTCAGGCTGACCACCTTGCCGCGGGCGGACTCCTGGGCCTTGGAGACTCCGTTGATCTCGTCGCCGGAGAGACGCTGCCGCATCAGATTGAAGGCTACGATCTGGTCGTCCGGCTTGACGAACTGTGCCGGCGTCTCAAAGCGTTCTCGCGCGCCCATGGAAAAAGCCCCCATGGGCCCCATGGCGCGGTTGATCGCCGTTGCATCGGCGGATGGAGCTGCGTAATATCCGAATTTCCCGCCGGTCTGTTGTTCGTAAGCACTCGTCACAGCGGCCTGTTCCGAATCGCTCAATTTATCGAACAGCCGCTGCAACTCCGTCGCATCGCGAATGGCAACATTCACGGACTGGATAACCCCGTTAATATCCCGGTAGAACGGAGCCATGGCGTCGCCCATGCCTTCGCCGAACAGTTTCTTTGTCTCGGCCCATGAGCTGTTGATCGCCTGGATCTGGGTGACGGCCTCCTTGGAGTTGGAAATCGCTTCGGAATAGAACTCCCTCATGGCACGGCCGATGTATCGAACGCTGAGCGCACCGCCCATAAGGCCGGCTCCGACCTTCGCTACACCCAGCAGGGATTTGCTGACGCCACCGATGTCCTTCGTAAACTTCGAAGAACCGGCGACGTAAAACTCGACTCCTACTCGGTTCGCCATATCACTCGTCCAGTAATCTTTTGAGCACACGGACCGCCGCGTTGCGGGCGTCGCGGGTTGAGGCCTTGCTGCCCGCCATCGCCTGGCGGATCACCGCCGCCAGGAACAACGCCCTGGCGGTTTGGGCCGCTTCGCCGAAGGGACATTCCCGCTCGGCGATTCGAAGCTCGGCCAACTCGTACGGACTGAATTCATCCTCGACCTCGTCGGGATGGACGCGAAAACCCGTCGCAGCCGCTAGGCGGACGTGGAAGCGGCGCTTCGGGTCTCGGAGTTTTTTCGAATCTCGTCCTGGGCCTGCGGACCCCAGCCGTTGACTTCCATGCATGCGAGCAGCAGCGGGCGAAAGTCCGCCTCGTTCATGTCCGCCATGCGGGTCAGATGCTTCTCGCTGAAGATCGGGACGCCCCCGACATCGCGAATCATGTGCATCACGAGCCGCTCGTCCTGGTACTCGTCCGCCGCTACGCTGCCAGCGGCCTGGATCGATTCGTCGCGGTAGGCCTTGGACTCCAGGCGGGTCATGCCGTGGGCGTAGACGATTCCGCCCATGTAGGCGACTTCCTTGATCCGCCGTTGTCTTCCGCGATCGAGGATCTGGTCGGCGGTCAAGGCTGTTCTGTTCGATTCATCCGACATCGTTCGTCACTCCTTGGGACTCATAGGACTCGGGGGACCTATGGGACGTCAGGCCGTGGCCTTGGTCCATTTCGTTTCCGGTTCGAGCGTCAACGTGAACTCGGGCTCGCTGTCGGGGCCGTATGTCTCTTCGCCCACGTCCACGAAGGCCGCGCCGGAGTAGGTGTGCTCGCCCGTCTTGGTCACGGTGAACGTGTCCGTCGTGCCGGCCTCGGACTGGGCGATCAGGGCGTTGCGAAGGCTGGCGTTTTTGTGCAGGGTCAGCACGATCGGACCTTCGCTGTAGTTCTGGTAGTAGGCTGTTCCGGCGTCGTTGGAATCGCCCGCCGTTCGGATGCGGTCCCGCGTCTGGGTGACGGCGGGAAAGGCGATGCTCTTGATGCCCAGGATCGCGCCCAGCGAGATCCCGCTGCATGTGAAACCTCTGATGTTGCTCATGACTATACTCCTTTCGTGGCCCGTGACTCGTGGCCCTTGGCCCGCTGTGGTTGCCGCTTACGCGTAGACGCCGATGCCCAGGATCGCGATGTCGTAGCTGCCGGCTGCGCTGCCGGAGCCGTCGTGCTCGATCTTGAGGCTGCCGTTTGTCGAGACGGTCAGACCGCTGCCCCCGGCACCATAGGTGATCCCCATCTCGTCGCCCGGGCCCAGGGTCAATCTGTGGCTGGCCGGCGTCTCGACGATCGCCACCGGGGTGCTCGCGGCGGCGCCGATGAGCAGATTCCCGGCTGCGAAGTTGTTTTTGATGTACAGGTATTTCATCGCAGAGAAGTCGACGGTCGTGCTGCTGTTTCGTTTCGTGAGGCTGGCGTCCGTCAAGTTCAGTGTCTCGTTGGCCCCGTCGGCTAGCGTCCGGGCCGAGGCCGACCAGGCTGCGTTGATCTGGCCGTCCCCTGTCCCGTGCGTGTACGTTCGACCGCCGGCCACAAGGACCTTGACCTCGTCGCTGCCCATCGAATCCGTCACGTGCTCCAGGAGATCCACGCCGATGACCGCCCTGGCTCTCGATACCGTTGTCGCCATGATGAATGTCCTTTCCGCCCGGGCCACGAATCACGGGCCACGGGCCACTTGTCTTTATGGTTGCGTGTAGGGGTCCCTCGTGAGGACCCGGTATTGGATTCGAATGGGCACGTTGACCAGCGTGCACTGAAGGTCCTGAGACACTCCGATGTCCCATGGCAAGAGATCGATCGCGTCGGCCAGACCGCCGCAGTAGGGGCCGTCCGTCGCCTTTTGGGCGGCCAGCTCGACGCCGATCCGCTTGTGCACGTCGGCGACGATCCGCGTGATGCGGTTGTCCTCGGCGACCGCATCTCCGCCGCGGCCCAGGATGTGGACGAAGGCGTCGAACCGCTGCGACCAGGTTGTGACGGGGTCGTCGGCGTCCAGGGTCTCGGAGACCTTGACCACGGCGTCCGAGCCGCTGGACAGGGCGCAGAGGACCGAGAGGTCGGCGACCGCGTCGCCGTCGTAAAACGACTCCATCGATCGGCTGGCCAGCAGCGTCTGCTGATAGCCGTTGGCCGTCGTGACCGAGGCGATCATCGCCAGATGCCATCGAGCGAGTTGTTCCAAAATGCTTTCTGCCATGTTCGTGATCCGCGGCCCTTGGCTCGTTGCTTGGGGGCCTGTTTTTTTATTTTTTTGACCTTTTTCAGACCTGACGCGTCTATACTGGTATGAGCATGCGACCCACCAAACCCATGCAGGCCATGACCTTCGACGATCTTTGGGCCGTGTACCCGTGCTTCGTGCAGCCTAAAATCAACGGCGTGCGCTGTTTATGGGACGGCCATACGGCGTGGGCCCGGTCCGGAAAGCCGCTTTGCGAGGCCATCCAGCGGGTTTCCCATGCGATTTGCCCTGCAGGGCCCGGCGTACTCGACGGCGAACTGGTCGCGCCGGGAGAGCCGTTCGAAACCGTGCTCGAGGCCGTGGCCGGCGATGCCGACGCAGCCGGACGGCTGGTCTACCGCCCGTTCGACCTTGCGGCCGAGGGCCTCCCGTTCCGCGACCGATACGAGGCGATTCGAAGCCTCTGCATCGAGACCGAATGGGTTCACAACGAGACGCAGCTCGAAGCCGCCATGGACCGATTCCTCGACGCCGGATACGAAGGGCTGATCGCACGCGATCCGGACGCCGACTACCAAAGCGGACCCTGCAAGGGCATCCTCAAGTACAAGCGGTTCGAGGACGCCGAGTTCACGATCCGAGGCATCGTCGAAGCGAGCGGCAAAGACGCCGGGACTGCTCTCTTGATCTGCGAGACCCCGCATGGCAAGCCCTTCGGAGTTCAGCCGGCCGGGTCCCGATCGGCCCGCATGCGGATGCTCCGGGATCGCGAGCTTTGGATCGGCAAGCCCTATACCGTCAAGTTCCAAGGCTGGACCCGCGACGGACTCCCTCGCAACTACGCCGGAGTCGGAGAACGAACCGACGTTCGGTGGGTGATGACGATTCAGGTCTGAACTTATCAAAGAGCGATTCTATCTGTCTACAGTCCGGCATCCGCCAGACGCTGCGCGATCTGCTCGCCGGAGAGACCCGCATCCTTGAGCAGCACGATCACTTGATCCCTGGCGTTGTGCTCGAGCGTGTGCTGGGAATAACCGACCACGTCGGCCACCATGGCGGGCGTGTCTTGCCATAGATCCGCCAGCGACGGGCCGCGGACCCGCATCACGGGAAAGCGAGGAGCCAGGGCGCCCGGATTGGGCGTGTCCCATCGAGGAGTCTCTCCGGATTGCGGCTTCCGCATCAGGACCTTGCCGCCGCCCCACCATTTGCGCTTCACCGACCAGCCCAGCCCCGCGGCGGCCGTGCGGGACACCATGAACGCCCTCGGAAGGAACGTCCGCCGCCCCGGCAGCACCTGGACGTCGACCCCCTCGTCTTGCGTGTACTGGGCATCGAAATATCTCGTGAGGTCGAAATCCGATTCGCTCAGACCGAGGAAGCCCTGCAACTTCACCTTGGTCGCCCGGCGGATATACATCTTGGCGCGGGCCTGCCTCACGCCGATCTTCGTCTGAGAGTCCACAAAGCGGGCGATGCGAACGCGGCCGCTGTCCATCGTTCGGTTGATGGCTCGCGACATGACGCGAGGGAACCCGCCCGAAATGGACCCGATGCCCTTGACGATGGCGTCGAGCTTCTCCTGATCGACTCTGACCTGCACGATGGATTCGTTCTCGCTCATCCCGTCAGCTCCCAGACGATGTAGGCCCCGTTGCTGTGGATCGGTTTGAGCGTACGCATATCGACCATCGCGGTGTCGCCCGCCTTGCGGCGGAGGCGGACTTCGAATCGGCTGTTCCATTCGGCGGCCGAGATGCCGAGCGTGTCGCTATTGCGAAGACTGATCGTCGCCGGCTGCGTTTGACCCCGTGGGTTGTTCCGGATGGCATCCGTGGCCCGCGTGACGATTCCCGTGACCGATCTGGCCGTTCCACCCGGCGGCGTGACGGTGACCGATTCGCCTCGCTCGGCGGCCAACACCAGCCAGTCGGATAGGAGGATCTCGTCGAGTCTGGTCAACACTACGGCCGCGGCGGTCGGCGGCTGGTAGTAGACCCGCTTGACGTGATACAGCTCGCCGCCGTAGCCGACCTCCTGCCACCAGGTGTACGCGACGCCCTCGTCGGAGGCCGGGAATGCCACGTCGTATTCGTAGGTCCCCGCCGAGACGCGGGTCATCGCGGTCCCATCGGCGACCAGGATCGCGCCGGATTCGCCCGTGCGAACGCCGAACGTGCCGCCAGGGTCCGAGAGACGGACCTCCGCGACGTCCGCCAGGACCCCTGCGATCTTCGTCTTGACGCGAAGCGTGGCCATCAGCTATCGACCTCCGCTTCGATGGTGAGATTGACCGTTCCGGCGGAGGCTCCTTCGGCGATCTCCTCCGACACCGAGATGTGCAGGTCGCCGGACTCCTTGGCGTAGGTGTTGTACCGTGCTCCTGTCGTCCAGGCTGCCGTGGCGATGGCGCAGTACCAGTGGCCGTCGTCGTCGTGCGTGCAGGACCCCGCGATCGCGGCCGAAGATTGCCAACTCGAATCGGAGGCCCGAAACCATTTGCCTTCGTTCGTTCCGCTCATCGCCTGCAGGTAGGCGTTGACCGTCCCCGCAGTCACGGGGGCTCCCGTGCTGCGATTGGTCACGTCGTAGCGGATGCGATTGGATTGTCCGGCGGCGAAATTTTGCATGGGTCACCTGGTCATTAAGCCGGGGGAACCGTCAGTGTGAACGTGCCGACGGCCACCGTGCCGCCGGCCAACAGGGCGTTCTCATCGAAGTTGATGTCCCCGCCGGAGGTCTTGGCCGCCGTGCCGTCGGCGACCTTGGTGCTCCCGTCGCTCTTGAAGAGCGCCCAGCACGCGGCAGTGCCCGAGGCCGCCGCCGTGGCGCTTCCGCCGGTCGAACTGATCACGCCGTTGCTGGCCGATCCGAAGTTGCCGAGCGTCACGGTCGCCAACGTCGTTCCGGCCGGGGCCAACTCGTTGTTGGCGTTGACGTTGCCCGTGTAGAACACCAACTTCGGGGTCGTGCTGATGTAGCCGCGAAGGCCTGTGCTGTCGGCAGCGGCAGAAGCCGCCGCATTGGTCAATCTCATCGCCATGTTATTGTCTCCTTTTGAGGATCGTAAACGCGATAGCGCCGGCCGCGATGGACGACGCCAGGAAGGTTGCATCCGCAGAGGCCGACGGATTGGGGACCACTCCGCCGCCGACTGCGGAATAGATCAGACCATAGAGAGCGGCAGCTGAGGCGGTCGGCTTCGAGACGATTCCACCGCCGAGGCCGGAATAGACCGGAACTGCGAATGTCGCCGATGCTGATCCCGCCGGCGTCGAGACGATCGCGGAGCCGATTGCCGCGTACTCCGGGACTGTGTAAGTCGCTGCGGCCGAAGCCGTCGGCTTCGAGACGGTTCCACCCCCGAAGCCGGAATAGATCGCGACACCGTAAAGGGCGGATGCCGAGGCGGTTGCCTTTGCCGCCATCCCTCCGCCGGAGCCGGAATAGACCGGAACTGCGAACGTCGCCGACGCGGACGCTGTCGGTTTCGAGACTACCACGGAACCGGCCGCCGCGTAGACCGGTGCGGCGTAAGTCGCTGCGGCCGAGGCTGTCGGCTGTGGCGAAGTTCCACCGCCCGATGCGGAATAAATTGCGACGCCGTAAATGGCGGACGCCGAGGCTGTTGCCTTCGGAGCAGTCCCGTCGCCGGAACCGGAATAGACCGGAACTGCGAACGTCGCCGACGCGGATGCTGTCGGTTTCGAGACGATCGCGGAACCGTCCGCCGCGTACACCGGGACTGCATAAGTCGCGGAAGCCGAGGCTGTCGCCTTGGTCGAGGATCCACCGCCCGTCGCGGAATAGATCGGAACCGTGTAGACCGCAGCGGCAGCGGCGGTCGCCTTCGATGCGGCTGCCCCGCCCGTTGCTGTATAGACGGGGGCTGTGAATGTCGCCGACGCGGAGGTTGCGGCCTTCGATGCGGTTGGTGAACCCGATCCCGTGTAGGTTGGGACTGTGAATGTCGCGGACGCCGACGCGGTTGCCTTTATGGCCGTTCCGCCACCTGATGCCGTGTAGGTTGGTGATTCTTCACCGCTTATACCCGCCGGCCACAGCTCGATCCGTGGGCGGCGGAGCATCTGGTATGGATCTCGGTAGAGGGATCGGATTTCGGATGGCGTCAAGGACCTGCGATACAGAAGGCATGTTCCCAGCGTCCCGCCCATTGGCTGGGTTCCACCGCTTTTGTCGGCCGCCCGGCCCATGTATATCGGAACCCCTGGGCTCTCCTGGACGGCCGCCGTCTTTGCTACCGGTGTCGCCTTTTCCTCGGCGTTAACGTAGAGGCGAACGTACGATCCGTCATAGATCCCGACGACGAACACCCACTTATTGTAATAGAGACTGGAATTGATCCAGTCTGTCGACACTAATTTGTAATCGCCTGTTTCCGGAACTTCAAAGAAAAAGTTCACATAGTTGGCTACATCAACACCATAACGCAAAGACCACGCTACTCCGGCCCAACTGGGGTCGTTGTATTTAGAAATCACCGTCTGATACCAGTCAGACGCTCCGGAGCCAGTGGGCAGACGCACCCAGGCCGCTATGGATATTTGCGTGGCGTTCGCCAGTGCAGGCTTGTCACCAACAAGAACATAATCGTCGGTCCTGTCAAACGTCAGCCCATGACCCTCCGTCGTGATAGACCACGCGGCGCCAGAAATATCTCCATTTAGACCGTGCCCGCTAATATCCCGAACGACATTCCCTGCCCCTTCGTTCAGCAGCCAGCAGCCGGCGAGATCCTTGACGAGGGGATGGGCCGTGTCCACCACCGAGCCCATCGGCGGTTTGAACGGGAAATTATATCTTGGCTGGATCAGATCCATAGGTTATGCCGCTGCCTGGATATCCGGGTACACTGGAGTCAGCGTGATGCTGGACGCATTGTCGGTGGCGTGGAGCGTCTTTGTCGCCGACGCGTTCCACAGACCGAGATTGACGTACCGGCCGACGATCTGCACAAGGAACGATCGGTAGAACGCCTTGTTGGCCGCGACGGTACAGATCACCTGTCCGACCAGATCGAAATTGCCAAACTTGGTCTCCGGCGTCACGTCGCCGTTGCCGGTCACATCCGCCGTGGTGACGTCCGCGCTCGACAGGTAGATGCGGGCCACATCGCCCAGAGTCGCGGTGTCGGCCCACTGGATTTTCGCGCTCAGCAGGTAGGTCATGGGCAGGGCCGATGTCCCGCGGTCCCACTGGTTCGAGACCTGACCGTTGCCCGCCGCGACGCCGTCGGACAAAGTGAACGTGATATCCCCGCCGCTTTCGGTGAAGACTACCGCAGTCCCTTTTTTCGTGAGAATCGCTTGCGTTGCCATGGCTTATGCCCCCGTGGCGAATGAGTTCAGATGGTAATCCACGGCGTATTGGATCACGGAGTCCGCGATACCGTCTGTGTTCGCTTCGATTTCGGCATTTTCCAGAACGCGAGGAAGCATTTTTCTCGCTTCCGTTGTGACGTCTGCCTGGACCGCCGTCATCCACAACAGACGGTTGGCGTGATTGGCCACACCGGCGTCCTCGATGCGGATGTATGCAGCCGAGTGCAGACACGCGCCCTCGATCCTTCGCAGCAGCGTCCCCTCGCCGTGATACGCCTGACTGATCTGCGCCAAAGACATAATCCACCTTCAACTCTCTGCGGGCATCGCCCGCGAATACTCCACACCCCGGAGACCCGGCTGCGTCACGGGAAGCGTCCGCCGCCGCGTCAGGATGGGCCTTGACCCTTCGCCCTCGATTCGCCGATCTGAGCCTGCACGATCGGCACGCGTTTGAGCAGCTCGTCGAGCTTCTCGTTCGTCTCCCGCAATCGCTCCAGGACGTTCGACAGGTTCGCCTTGAGCGTGGCGATCTCCCTGTCGTGACACTCGATCTGAACGCCGTGCTTTTCCACGGTCGTCTCGATCTTTTGGACTTTTTCCGTCTGGCGGCCCCAGTCGCGATTCGCCGCAGCCACGACCAGCGTCGCCGTAAACAGCAAACCCAGCGCCGCCGTCGCGCCTTTCCAGATTGTTCCATTCGCCTGTGCCATCTGTCCCTCATCCAAAGAGCCAAAGGCGGCCCCTCTGAGATGTCAGAAGGGCCGCCGGTTCGTCATGTCGATCACGTGTCGATCAGGAGCAGATGCGCCTGGTATGGATCGAAGATCTTCTCACCAACGTACTCGCGGACGCGGTAGACGTCCGACTCGGTCTGCTCCTCGCGGTAGGTGACCACGGTGTCGAGGCCATTGACCAGGGAGCCGCTCTCCCCGGTCCAGCGGAGCGTGCGGCCCAGGCCGGAGTTTGAGAGGGGGCCGGCATGCCTGTTGAACAGGAGCGCGTAATCGTCGGACCAGATGTCCGCCATGCTGGCCGTCTGCCCTTCTTTGGCGTTGTTGTAGACGCCGTCAGCCACGATGATCTCGCGGAGGCCCAGTACGCCGGGGACAAACCGCAGCCACGTGTCGTCCGTGAGTACATCAATGCCGATGTATTTCGCTAGGATGGCTGTGTTCGTTTTCATGTTGAGCCACGTCTCGGGCCCGATCAACATGGATCTCGGTCTTCGCCCCGTGTTCTTCCGCACGATTTCCTGTGCGCCTCTCACATCCCCGATGATGTCCGCCCCGGCTGCATCCCAGTCCGTGCTTACGTCGGTGTATAGGCTGGCACCCGTCCAGGTGGTCGTGTTGAACAGGGCGGCGGCTGCTCTGATTTCCTTATTGAGCAGCATTTCGGTTTTGATGCCCTGGACGGTTTCGACTTCTCCGTCGAAATCACTCATGTAATTTTCACGGTCGACGTCGGTGAGCTGGCCCTCAAGTCCGTAGTCGGTCGTCGTGTAGCTCATGTCCTCAGCGTTTCTGTTGATCCGATTGAACGTTGCGCCGTTGGCATGCTTGTTGTTCGTTGCCCGGGCGTTCTCCCGCGTGATGACGCTGATCGTCCCGGCCTCTTTGGCCACGTTCATCGTTGGAAGGACGAGTTCTGCCACGAAGACCATGTCCTCCGGGACGTACTCGTGGTATGCAACGCCGAGGTCCAACCGGGGCGTCGATCTGGTTGTTTGCTGAATCATGGGGTTCTCC
>CAZLOF010000005.1:0-10424 GCA_964560745.1 uncultured Thermoflexus sp. | reverse complement strand
GCCGAGCACCACCCGGGGGTACTTTTTTTTTGTTTGATGAATATTGGGTTTATCTTTTGAATTTCCATCTGTCTGGGCAAAAAAAGAAGCGGCCGTACTGAGGGTACTGGCCCCAGTACGGCCGCTCGGTCTTCCGGCCGCAGGTTTGGACCCCGCGGGCCGGTCATTGTCTTAGGTTGTCAATTCGATCAGGCCGGCAGCTGCGCCACGCGGATCCAGTCGCAGGTCAGCGTGAAGTCGTCGGCGCTGGCCGCCTTGACCGCCAGCACCGGAACCATCACATCGGCCGACGGGAAGTCCGCGGCGGCGATGTCCACGGCGGACATCGCTGTCCCCGTGGCGACGCCGTCCACGTAGCCCTGGATCGTCGTGCCGTTGTAGTACAGGCCGACCGTGAAATAGGTGTCGGCCACCGGCGTGACGTAGTCGTCGTCGTGCTCGTTCTGGGTCTGGCCGGCCTTGTCGTAGATCAGATCGACCTTGTCGCCGTCGGCCTCCTTCATCTGGAAGCCGATGGCCCCCAGATCCGCCAGCGTTCCGGTGTCTCCGATCTGGTCACCCGCCGTGGCGGCATCGCCGACCATCAGGCCAGCGAAGATGTTGAACTTACTGTCGGTGATGACCGAGACCTTCAGCCGGGCCTCGAAGGCCCAGATCGCTCCGCCGGTGGTGGTGATGGGGCAACTGGAGAAGTTGACCTCGGCGGCTTCGTTGTCCGCCGTGGTGAACAGGGTCAAAGCCCCTTCGCCGGCGGCGCCGGGAATCGTGCGAATCACGCTGCTGGTGTCGGCGAACTGCTGGTCGCCCTCAGTCTCCCCGTGCGTCCAGTCCCGCTCCAGGAGCGAGCCGCTGAACGGGTTCGACCGCATGCCCGGCAGGTTGAAGTGAGACCAGATCGCCTCGGTCGGCATCGCGGTCGTTGCGCGGGACCGCTCCGAAACGCCGCTATTGGCCAGGGCGGAACTGTCCGTCTCGCCTTTGCACTCGATCAACTCGACGACATCCCCGTCGGCGGTGGCCGCCTCGCCGGCGTAGCCGAGCGGACTGCCCACGACGGTGTCGTCGACCTTGCCGTCGGCGGCTCCGTAGAGGGTCGCCCCGGCGCTGAAGGCGCCGGCCGACACGACCTTGTGCGTCCCGCCCTGACACCAGGTCTCGATGCATGCGGTGGCACCGTTGGCGGTGTAGGCTTGGGCCATTCCGATGCCGACTTCCCCGGCGTCGGCGTACACGACTGTCGATCCGCTGAGTTTCACCCGGCGAAAGGCCTCAATCGCCTCCGCTGTGGTTCTGCTGATCGGGCTTTTGGATTGTCCACTCATGAGTATGCTCCTGTATTCGATGTCCTGTTTTGGGTTGGCTGGAGGCCTTGGGAATTTCAACTCTCAGATCAGACGCTCACGCGGGCGGGCTTGCCCTTGCCGCTGTGCGTGCGGACCGACCGCTCCTGCTCCTTGGCCAGGAATTTGGCGTAGGCCTGCGGGTCCTCGGCCTGGATCTGACGCATGGCGTTGGTGACGGAGATCTTGGACTCGCGGGCACGCTGGCGGGCCTGGGCCATGAAGTCGACGCCGGACCCGCTGTCGCTCTCGCCGTACTCGACGGGCTTGGCACCCTTGGGTGTCTCGGCGGCCTGCTTTTCCAGCCTGTCGTGGCGCTCGGCCTTGGCCGACACGACGTCCCAGCCGGCCTCGATCGCATCGAGGGCGAACGCCGGATCGCTCGGGAACGCGGCCTTGACGTCCGCGAATCGTTTCTTTTCGGCCGCCACGGCGGCATCCGCCGCAGCCTTGGACGCCGTCGCGACGTCTGCCTGGTTGGTGACAACCGGATTGTCCATACTGTTCTCCTTGTTTTTGTCTTCGTCTTCGTCTGGTTTGCCACTGGCTTGCGTGTTGGTTATCGAGTCGATCAGGCCCAGCTCCAGCGCCGCCGGCGCAAGCCAGACTCTGCCGGTCGCCCATTCCGCGGCCTTCTCCCGCGGCACATTGCGGCCCGCGGCGACCTGATCGATGAAATGACTCGCCATGCCGTCGATGACTTCCTGCACCGCGGCAAGCTGCTCCGGCGTGATCTTGTCGATCCCCATGCCTTTGTGCGGGCCGGATCGGACTACGATCCACTGGACGCCCTCGGCCTCCCAGGCTTTGCTGTCGTCTGCGAAGTAAGTGAATACGCCGATCGAGCCGACTTCGGCGTTCGCGTTGGCTGTGATTCGGCCTGCGCTGGTCGCCAGCCAGTACGCGCCGGAGGCCCCGAGGTCCTCGATCGACGCAGTGACCGGCTTGATTTTGTCCGCCGCACGAATGGCCTCAGCCGTCTCCATGCCGCCGGCGACCATGCCTCCGGGGCTGGTGATCCGAAGCTCGATTCGCGCGACCCGCCGATCCTCGACGGCCATCGCCAGCATCTGGCGGATTTCGTCGTACCCGGTGGCGTTGATGCCGTAGAGCCTCGCCCAGCCGGGCACGCTCTTGAGCAGAACGCCGCTGATCGGGATCACGCCGGCGTCGCCCTCGGCGCGGTAGGGCAGTGGGCGATCTACCTTCAGGGCCGCGAGCGTCTCGGACATCGGGGGACGATTCGCCACGGCCGACATGAACTGCCGAAGCCGCTCGGGCTCCATCGCCCAGGGTTCTCTCGCGTATTCGACCAGAAGCGGATTATTCATCGGTGGACTCCTCGTCTGTTTGGTCCTTGTCGTCCGCAGGACTTACCTCTCGCTTCGCATCGTCGCGGAGTCCGGCGGACGTCTCGGCTTTCGGGGCGGATAGACCGCAGAACAGTTGCCACGGGACATCGACGCCTTTGTCTGCCTTGATCTTGGCGGCTCTATCGATCGCATCGCGGATCTCGCGTTCGCGGCCCAGGACGACCTGTTCGCGGTCCCGCCCCAATTCCTTCAGCACGTCGGCGTGCAGCATGAAGCCGCGGTCCATCTTGACGCCGCGGGCCTGGGCCTCCTTGAGCTGGTCGATCCACGGCCAACTCGGGCGAGTCCATTCGACGATGACTCCGCCCTCGGGCTCCTTGACGCCGGCCTTCTTCAAGAGAGCCGGAAGCCGCCAATCCAAGAGCGGCTGGTAGTGATCGTCCTCGATGATGTCCTGCCAGTCGCAAAACGCCTGATAGGCCTGCTCCATGACGGCGCGGGACTGGCTGTAGTTGGCTTGCGACCAGTCCAGCAAAATCAACTCCAGGGGCATGCCGATCGGCAGTCCGAGCAGCCGCAGGAAGGTCCGCAGACTGTCGGTGAAGTTTTCGCCCGGGATGTTGCGGGCGATGCCCTCTGCTTTTTCGCCCGGCTTGGCGTTGAAGATCACCGCATAGTCGAGCTCCGTCACGCGGGCAGTCACGTCGCCCTCGGCGGCGGCGTTGGGCTTGTTCGGATCGGCAATGCTCTCGGCGTACGCCCGTTCCGGCCCGGTCTCGCGCGTGACCGCGATCGCCAGGCGACTGAGCAGTTGCCAGGCGGCGGCCTCGCTGTCGCAGACATCGTTGATCCGGTGGATCATCGGGAACGCCGGCTGCAGGACCGGGACGCCCCGCGTCTGCGAAGGCCTGTCCGGAGCGGAGAGAAAGAGAAAGTCCCGCGGCTCATAGGGCCTGCTCTTACTGACCGTGAGCTGGCCGCTCTTGCCGTAGGGACAGACGTGGTACTTCGTCGGGCGACCCACGCTGTCGAGGTCGATGCCGATGCCCGAGGCTGTGCCCTTGGCGATCTGCTCGCTTTCGACCAGTTGGATCTTCTGATCTTGGCCGCCGAGTTTGATCTGGCCTACGTCGCCGCACAGGATCGCCTCGCGGCAGATGGCGGCGGCCAGACGGTTGCCCTTGAGCAGGCCGCGGACCTCGGCGGTCTTGTACCATTGTCGCCAGACCCGTTCGACGGCCTCGTTGTTCGATGTATTGAGGACCCGCAGACCGAAGCCGCGGCTGATGATGTAGGACACGGCGCGGTTGACGATGCCGTTGTAGATCGCGTTGTTTCTGTAGAAGTGGCGACTCTGACGGAGCAGGTCCGGCCTGTCGTACTCGATCAGATAGTCCCCGCTGCCGGACGGGTAACTGCGGCCCTCCTTGGCCGCCACGGCGACGCTGCGATAGCCCAGGGCCGTGTAAACGCCCCGATGCTGCTCGAATTCGAGGCGATCGCCGCGGGACGTGCGTTGGGGAGTTCTCGTGTTCATAGGACCTGACGGGCCCTCCCCTGGACGAACGATGCCTGTGGGCGGCTCGTCGTGTCCACCGGTTTGAGGTAGACCGTCACGGCGTCCAGCTCGCTCTTGAGACTTTCCCGGTCGAGGCCGCTGTTGTCGGCGTGAGAGCTTTTGATCGGCCGATCCAGCAACAGGAACCGTATCGCCTCGCGGAAAGCCTTGGCCTTCGCGATGTCGCCTTCCCAGGACAGATTGTCCTTGTACTGGTTCAAGGCGTCTGTATAGGTCGAGCTGCTCGTCAGTGCCATAGTTGGTGTCCCGTGGCTCGTGGCCCGTGACAGGGCAAAACAAAAGCGGCAGCCTGGTGGTTCTGGCACCAGACTGCCGCTTTTGTTTTCTTGCGTCTCTCCGCGGCTGGCCGGCCTCGGCGAGAACCCATTATTCAATTGTCAGTCTCTATCCGTAGCGATAGGACGCGTATGCGGTCAATAGTGAATGCGGACTGAGAATCGGAATCCTTACAGATCTGTAAAGAATCTTTGCCACAGAGGACACAGAGATTAGATTTCCTTCCCGACGACGGAATAGTTCTGGTGGTGGTTCTCGCAGCCGATCCGCCGGCAACGGCGGTACTGGACGTTGCCCTGCGTGCTGCGGGCCTCCGTGTCCAGACTGCCGCAGGCCGGACAACGGCGGCCCTGTGAAAAGTCGTAGGCCTTCCTGGCTGCCTCTGTGGTCTCTGTGATCTCTGTGGCCTGCTGCTTTTTCTTGGACATGCTCTGATTCCTTTCAATCGTAGCGTCTTCTGATGGGTCTTGTCTGCTGCGTCGCCTGGACCGGCGCCGCCGGTTCTTTCACGATCGGCTGCGGGGCCTCGGGCAGGGCCGCCAACGCGCCGACGCCCACGACGTGCGCCATGGCCAAGGCGTAGGCCGTTGCGTCCCAGGCGTGGTTGTCTCTGCCGTCTTTCTTGGGGGTCCAGACGGGGTATCCGTCCCGCTCGATCTGGTGCTCGCTGGCCAGCTCGCAGACGATCTCGCCCGTGATGTCGGCCGGGACGTACATGTAGCCGGGGCCCGGCGACTGCGCCTTAAACAGCATCTGGTGCAGCTGGTTTTTGATCTGCAACGGATTGATCTCATAGACCGCGAAGATCTTATCCTGCGGGTATACCTTCCACATCCGGTCCATCCGCCGCGGGGAGCCGCGGACGGGAAAGAGGTTCTCCCGAAAGACCAGATGCCGATGCGCCCGGCAGAACGTCTTGACCGGCTCGGTTTGGTATCCGCAGTCGATCGCGACCACCGAGGGCGGAAGGAACTCGCCGTCGGCCAGCGGCCAGGTCCGCACGAGCCAGGGCAACAGGCACTCATACGCCGCCTGCTCCTTGGTGTCGCTGGTCTGGATCGTCAGCGCCGCCAGCTGCCAGGACTCGAACAGATACCCCCAGCCCTGCGCCACCAGCCGAAACCATGTATCGTGCACGTCGATCGCGATCGCGACCACCTGCACGCCCCACGGCGCCGGGACCCCTCGCTGGAGGATGTCCTCGCTGCGATAGGTTCCGATGTGCTTGCGGACCAGGGACTCGTCTGTGACGGCCCGCTCGTTCCGCCAGGAGAGTGCCTCCTGGTTATTGAGGAAATGCTTGAGGCCGCCGACGTCGCCCGTCTTGAGCTTGATCTGGCCGTCAACCCAGTCGCAGGCCATTTTCTTGATGCTCCGCAGTTTGGGGTGGACCTGAACCCCGCGGACGCGGGCGCTCTTGTAGGCCGTGGGCAGGATCTCGCCCTCGATCCGTCCGGCCCGGCCCATCGTGACGCCCCGCGGAAGCCAGAGGCATTTCTGCAAGTTCGCCGCCCGGGCGTGATCGCTCCACACCGTGCCGCAGGAGGGACACAGATACCGAACG
This sequence comes from uncultured Thermoflexus sp., assembly GCA_964560745.1. Taxonomy (GTDB): domain Bacteria; phylum Chloroflexota; class Anaerolineae; order J036; family Brachytrichaceae; genus AQU-03. The sequence goes on along the minus strand of CAZLOF010000005.1, from coordinate 4,352 downwards.
TGGTCGCCGGATGCGTACGCCGCCTTGTCCAGCCAGGCCCCGTCCTTATTTCGGTCGAGGACCGCGTGACCGTCCGGATTGTCCTTGTCGTGCCAGCGTGGGATGTGCCAATAGCTGCACTTGTGGCAGGGGGCCCAGAGTTCGCATCCGTCGCCGGACTCGTACTCCTGGTCCGCCAGGTCGCTGACCTCGCGGGCGCTCGACACTTTGACCAGCTTGCGGACGGGGTCGTAGGTTTCCTGACGGCCTCGCAGGTGGCCGAGCGGGCTTAGGTCCGAGTTCTGCACCGTCCCAGGCCACAAGGCCACCTCATCGGCCAAAATGATCCCCTCTGGACTCTCGGCCAGGGCCGCATCGCTGGTGACCCATGCCAGCACCATCAGCAGGTCCTTCAGCTCGGTCGCCTCGCCGATGTTGAGGTTCTTGATATTGCCGTCGAGCTGGTCCATCAAAAAGCCGTTGCCCTCGAACACCGCCCGCAGACGCTTCATGCGCTTGTTCAACGACTGATGATTGGCCATGACGAGCATGGTCGGCATCGGCATCCATCGAATCGCATAGGCCAGGCAGGCCGTCATGAAGAGCGTCTTTCCGAACTGCAATGGCCCCAACAGCGTGATCTCGCGAACCGCCGGGTCGCAGAACCAGTCGCAGAGCTGCCGCATCCAGGGCGAATACTCGAAGCTGAACAGACCCGACAGCCTCGTCTCCTTCGTCGGCAAGAGGAGATTCTCCGGCAGCCAGGCCCGCATCGCGGGCGCCGGAGGCGGATCGAGGACCGCGAGCTCCTCGGCGCACAAGGTGTGCGGATTTACTATTTGCGATTTACTATTGACGATCATCGCAGATCCATCACCTGTACGACGACATCCGCTTTGGTCAGTGTCGCGACAAACTCTTTCAGATCGTCTTCGGATGGTATGGCTTCCACGATGATTTTGGGACGCTCGGCTACCGGGAGTCTGATCCTCACTTCTGTGCAATGCGGCGGGATGTATCCGAGGCGATCCAAAGCGGCGAAGATCTTTTTGTTCGGCCCCCTGAATCTTTTCTCCTCTGTCTCCGTCTCCGATCCGCGTTTATCAGCGTCCATCTGCGGTTCCTTTCTCTGTGTCCTCTGCGTCCTCTGCGGTTCACTGCTCTTGCATCAACATCTTCAACGCATCCTCGATCCTCGCCCGCACTTCGTCCATCACGGGGATGTCCGGCGAGAGCTTCGTGTACGCCTCCAGCACGCGGGCGAACTGCTCGCCGAGGATCTGCTCCTGCTCCTCCGGCGTGCGGCCTGTCAACAGGCCCACGATGTCCTTGACCCTGTGCTGACTGACCACGCCGTAGAGGCAGTGGGCCCGGGCCGTCAGGGCCTCCAAGTGCACGTCGATCGGAACCAGCCGGCCCTCGGCCTCGTCGTTCTCCCGCCGCTCGCGGCGGGCCTTCTCCGACTGCAGGGGATTCAATCCCGCGGACTCGCGGCCGCCCGTGGCCTTGTCCCTTTCCCACTTTCGCAGCCAGTCCAGCACGCGGGGCAGCGAGTAGGTCCCGTCCATCGCCTGCGGACAGCCGTTCTCCGTCACCCACCGGGCCCACTGCTGCGCCAGGATCCCCGTCGCCTTGGCCAGATCGACAGGCCGCAAATGCTCGTAGTCGAGGTCGCGGGCGGCTGGGCGGGCCGTGAACAGGTGCTCCACGGCGGCGATCGCCTTGGGATCGCCCTCGCGGACCTTGGCCGCAAAGCCCTGCTCCGTGGCCAACAGCAGATCGAATCGATGCCGCTCCCAGAGCTCGCGAATCACGCGGTCCTTGCCATAGAGCGATGCGAACTCGCCCTTGGCCAGACCCAGCAGCTTGTCCGCGGACTCGACGACCACGTAGGTCGTGCTCGCGATGTCCCGCACGCGACGCAAGAGCCGTCCCCGATCCCACGCCGCGGCCAGCCGCCTGGAACGCTTGAGCCGATCGGCCAGATCGGGCACGGCCAGCCGCTCGGCCGCCGCCGCCAGATCGACACAGTCGAACCCGGCCTCGCGGACGGCGGCATCGGAGAGCGTCGCTCGTCGCTCGTCGCTCGTCGCTCGCTTCGTGGCCCGTGACCCGTGACCCGTGACTCGTTTGGATTTTGTCGGCTTCCTTGCCATCAGTGCATTTCGCCTCTTACATGAGCGAGTACTTGATCCCGCACACGCTCCAACGTCCGTAGAAGCCACCGTTGGCCGGACGGAACCGGCCCCAGCCCACGAACTTGCCCGCCGTGTCCAAGTGCGACTCCAAGGCCTCGGCCGTGATCACGTCATCCACGACCATCAGCTCAACCGTTCCACCCCATTGGATCAGCCGCGGGAAGCACTTGCGGACCCTCGCACCCGTACCCCGTTTGCCTTTGCCCGGCGAACCCGGGACCAGCAGCCACTCAGGGTCCAGCGCATCGGCCTTGACCCCCAACAGCATCGGTTCGAACGCCAGAATCCCGGCCGCAAACTTGCCTGTCCAGGTCTTGTTGCCTTTGCCGCCGATCCTTTCCCCGCGGTACTGCGATGCGTCCACCAGCGAGTTCTTGATCGCCATCGGCGGAACAAAGAGATCGCCGTCGCCGTTCGCCCAGAACCGCTCCCGCCAGATGCGGGACTCCATCGCCTCGCCGTCCTCGCCTTCCTGCTTGCTGGCGTCTCGACGATTCCAGCGGCTGCCGCGTAGCTGAACTGATCCAAGCCCATGTCGCACGTTCCGCCGCTGTTGGGTCCGTCGCTGCTATAGTCCATCAGAACAGCCTCCCTTCTGCCATCCGCTCGATTCGCCACCAGTCGGCGACGCCGATCCCGTCGGAGATGTCTCCGCCGTCGTCGCCGGCCAGATGTGGGGCGTAGGCCGGAAATGCGGTCGCGATGGCGAGCTGGCGTTTTTCCTTCGGGACGCCGCCGGACCAGGTGTTCTCCAGGACCCACGCGACCTCGCACTCCGGATGCTCCAAGCCCCAGAGATGAGCTGCCAGACCTGCGGCGCCGACTCCACAGCCGTAGACCGCCAGGCCCGCGCCGTGGCCCTTGTGCCGTTTGCCGACCTTGCCCTTGGTCCACTCGACGACGATCACCCGCGGCTGAAGTTGGCCGAAGAGCGTCACGAGGTCGGCGTGCATGCTCATGATGCGATCCCAGCTCGAATCGTCGGGATGCCGCGGCGTGATCTTGCCCGCCTCGTAGAGCATGCCGGACCGAGTGACCGCACCCCACCCGATGCAGGATGACGAAGGATCCAGACCCAGAATTGGCCCTGTCGGACTCATGCGGAATCCCTAGAGCCTTCACCTGCATTGCCACCGGCAAGGAGAGCCCTCTGGCGCATGAAGGCGATATAGTCCTTGATCTGTCCGGCATTGCCCGCTTTCAACAGTAAATTTGCGGCAATCTCTTCGCGTTTCACCTCTGTCTTGTCGAGTTCACGCTCACTGTTGATGATGTTGATGCCAGTTTGCACGGATGGTATGGCCATGCGGGCGGTGTCATCGTACTTCCGTTCACCACGCAAAACCTGCTCCAACACCATGACTCCGGCACTGATCATCGACCGTACGCGCTTAAGGTCCTCTGCCGACATTCGAATTGAGTCCATCCTTCCAATCTCCTTCAAAAAGACATTGTCAAGAGTTTAGATCCCATGCGATGCAACACGTCGGCGGCTCGGTCTCGCAGTTCTTTGTCATACCGGCCAGGTGCGGCTAGCATAATCCCCAGTCGGGCCGTCAACCGTTGAGATGCTGTCCAGAAAAGTGCTTCACCAAGCCCCTTGCGGCTCCCGCCACTCAGAAAGTATTCGATCTTCTCGCAAAGTCGCTCGACATCAGCAGACACCGTAAGTGCTTGCCCAGAGTGTGCCCGCCGAAACTTGCGTTTACACCGCCCGTCGCAGAAGTTGTGGATGTACTCCATAAACCGGGCTGGATTCAGTGTCATCTCCGCCCCACAGGCGGAGCAATGTGTCACTATGCTTTCTCGCTTGAATGCCCCAGCACACGCCGGTGAGCAAAAATGTCTGATATACTTGTCCGCCGCCCATTGCTGTACCTGAATCGGTTTCCCGCACGCCGGGTTCGCACAACGATACCGTCGCGCAAGCTCCAGGCCAGCCTCTTGCAACTGCAACTGTGTGGAATGAGAGGCACAGCAAAAGTAGCGTCGACTCCTGAGTAATTCATAGGGTTTGCGATATACCTCCCTGGTGCACCCAGGCAGTGAGCAGCGGACCATTTGGCCCCTCAGTTTTGGACCACGCCTTGCCATTAACATCCACTCCTTAAGTCGTTTTGGCGTAATATGTTATGACTGTAACAGCCACAAAAAAAATGTTGGCCGCTCTTGGAA
>CAZLOF010000004.1:1445-27967 GCA_964560745.1 uncultured Thermoflexus sp. | reverse complement strand
CGCTGCAATTCCACCGCCGCCCGCGCCAACTTTTGCTGGCCTGATTCCTAAATTACAAGCGCCAACTGTAATTTTGGGGGCAAATAAAGCATGACACAGCAAAATCTACTCACATCAACCAGTCGGCTAATGCGAATTCATATTTTGCTGGCTATCCAAACGTTGGTTGTGCTACTTGGCTCAATCAACCGGCTCGGCTCATTTACCCTAGGCTTTGTGGCGGCGAATGAATTTTTGCGCTGGGTCGATTTTATCAATATGCTACCGCTGCCGATATTGAGTTTGGTGGCGTTTTATTTACTCAAAAAACACCTCGAAAACAGCGGCAAAGTCGCCTCTGCCAAAACACTGCTGGTGCTCAATGTGATATTTATCGTCAGTGTTTATGTCATGGGCGCAAGCTACGGCGACCATGAAGTCACCAATTATTTGCACGCGCGTTTTTGCAATCCCAATAATGACTCGGCCCTGTGCCGCATCATTATTTTTAACGATGATGAATTTGGGCATTGGCTATTTTTTAGCGCCTTTATTGGCATCAATACAGTCATGTTATTCATGCAAGCCCTATTTCCCTATCGTGGTGCGGTCAACCTTGCCGACAAAGCATTGATTATGTTTAACAGCCTGTTCATCGCGGCTGGCATTCTGGCCAATTTAGGGTTTGAAGAGATAGGTTTAGATTTATACGTCGTATTGGTTTTGGCAGCACTATCCATTTATCTGTGGTGGTGGCACGGCTCACAACCGCTATTTATTTACTATGGCACAGCTTATGTCATTGGCTTATTGGCGACGTTTGCGGTAAAAGTTGTGACATAGGGCAGGTTGCAGGCGGCAAAGTTGCAAAGTTGCAGCTTTGCAACTTTGCCCCCTGCAACTCTGCATCCCCATTACCTCAGCACCAGCGTTTCATCTTCAATATCAACAGTAATGGTGCTGCCATCCCGATAGCGCCCCTCTAAAATAGCCAACGATAACGGGTTTTGCAATTCAGATTGAATGGCTCGCTTGAGTGGACGTGCCCCAAACGCTGGGTCGTAGCCAACCTGCGCCAAATATGCCTTGGCTGCATCGGTAATGACAAAACTAATTTTGCGATCAGCCAACAACTTGCGCAATTTCTTCAACTGCACATCTACAATCTGCAAAATATGGCGTTCGGTCAAACGCTCAAACACCACAATCTCGTCAATCCGGTTCAAGAACTCTGGGCGGAAGAATTTTTGCAATTCGCGCACAATTTCTTCACGGGTTAGTGTCTCTAGTTTGCCCGTCTCTAACCCAAACGCCCCATTCCCAGTTAACAAATTGCTGGTCATGATGATGACCGTATTCTTAAAGTCTACTGTGCGGCCTTGACCATCGGTCAAACGCCCGTCATCTAACACCTGCAACAACACATTAAACACTTCTGGGTGTGCCTTCTCAATTTCATCAAACAACACTACCGAATAAGGGCGGCGACGCACGGCCTCGCTCAACTGCCCACCTTCGTCATAACCCACATAGCCGGGTGGTGCACCAATCAAGCGGCTCACGGTATGCTTCTCCTGATATTCGCTCATATCAATGCGAATCATGGCTTGTTCATCGTCAAACAAAAATTCAGCCAAAGCCTTCGCTGTCTCAGTTTTACCGACACCGGTGGGGCCAAGAAAGATAAATGAGCCAATCGGGCGATTTGGGTCTTGCAGCCCGGCACGAGCGCGACGCACCGCATTCGCCACCGCCTTTAACCCAGCCTCTTGCCCAATCACCCGCTCGCGCAGCCGATCTTCCATACGCAGCAATTTATGCATTTCGCCTTCCACCAGCTTGCTCACCGGCATACCTGTCCACCGCGATACCACCGCCGCAATTTCTTCGGCCCCCACTTCTTCGCGCAATAATACCGGCCCATTGGCGCGTTCAGCCGTTTGCGCATTTAGTTTCTTTAATTGATTTTGCAATTCTGGCAATTGACCATAACGCAATTTAGCCGCCGCTCCAAGGTCAGCATCACGCTCGGCTTGCTCAATTTGCACCTGAATTTGCTCAATTTGCTGGCGCAACCCACGCACTTGCTGAATGGCCTGTTTTTCGCTCTCCCATTGCGCTCGCAGGGCATTGCTTTTTTCTTTCTCGCTGGCAATTTCGCCTTCAATCTTCACCAGCCGATCTTTGCTGGCATCGTCACTTTCCTTTTTCAGCGCCTCACGCTCAATTTCGAGCTGCAACAAACGCCGGTCAATTTCATCCAAGGCCGTCGGTTTACTGTCAATTTCCATCTTCACCCGACTGGCGGCTTCGTCGATCAAGTCAATGGCCTTATCGGGTAATTGACGGTCGGCGATATAACGGGCGCTGAGTGTGGCTGCCGCAATCACCGCCGCGTCTTGAATTCGAACACCATGATGAATCTCGTAGCGCTCTTTTAGACCTCGCAAAATACTGATGGTATCTTCTACGCTTGGCTCATCCACCAACACTGGTTGAAAGCGCCGCTCAAGCGCCGCATCTTTTTCAATATGCTTGCGATATTCGTCTAAAGTGGTGGCCCCAACACAATGCAATTCGCCGCGTGCCAACATTGGCTTGAGCAAATTACCCGCATCCATCGCCCCATCGGCCTTGCCAGCCCCCACCACCGTATGCAACTCGTCGATAAACAAAATGACCTTGCCACTGGCCGAAGTCACTTCCTTTAACACAGCCTTCAAGCGCTCTTCAAATTCGCCACGATACTTGGCCCCCGCAATTAATGCGCCCATGTCAAGGCTAACAATGCGCTTTTCCTTTAGGCCTTCTGGCACATCACGCCGCACAATACGTTGGGCCAAGCCCTCGGCAATGGCGGTTTTACCCACGCCCGGCTCACCAATTAACACGGGGTTATTTTTGGTGCGGCGGCTGAGAATTTGAATGACGCGCCGAATTTCTTCATCGCGCCCAATGACAGGGTCAAGCTTGCCTTGTTGGGCGGCTTGAGTCAAATCGCGCCCATATTTTTCGAGCGCCTCATAGGTCGCTTCAGGGTTTTGGCTGCTCACGCGCTGGTTGCCGCGCACTTGCACCAATGCTTTTAACAAAGTGTCGCGGGTAATGCCATTGTCGCTCAAAATACGGGCCGCAGCCGATGGGCGCGGCGGGCGCACCTCGGCCAAAGCCAACAATAAATGCTCGGCGCTCACAAAATCATCGCGCATTTGCTTGGCCTCGGCTTCGGCTTTTTCGGCAATGGCGCTCACCTCGCGTGACAATGTCACATCACCTGTCGCGCCGCGCACCTTGGGCTTGCCTTTCAAATCGCGTTCAACCAAATCTTGTACCCGCATTGCATTCACATTTGCCGCCCGCAAAATGGCTGGCGTAATCCCGCCATCCTGGGTTAATAATGCAAATAATAAGTGTTCGGGTTCAATCGTCTGTTGTCCATATTCTTGCGCCACCCGCTGCGCCGATATGACTGCCTCTTGTGCTTTTTCAGTGTATTGATTTAAATTCATGCTTATCCTCCGGTTTAGTTCTAATGAATAGGGGATGGGTGCTTGAACAACATTAGTTTTATGTTGGTGAAGTATTGGAATTTCCGTGTATTAAAATCAACCGGCCTTAAATGAAACTAAACCTAAACTTGCTAAAAAAGCAGGCCGATCAGGCTGAGCCAGCCATTAGTACAGACCCCGCCGCCAACGCCACCCGCAGCAAAATAATCGATGCAGCGCTCGAAACCTTTGCCCGCAAAGGCTACCACGACACCAAAATGGATGAGATCGCAGATGAATCTGGCACATCCAAAGGCGCAATTTATTTTCATTTTCCCAGCAAAGAAAAATTATTTCTTGGCCTTGTCAACGAATTTGCTAACTTGCTTGAGCGCCGCGTCATCGAGGCCATCGAACTTGCGCCACAGGGCATGGATCGGGTCGAAATTGCCTTGAGCACCTGTTTGCAAACCTTCGAAAAATATCGCCGCTATGCCAAAGTGTTATTGATACAGGCGGTCGGCTTAGGCGTGGCGTTCGAAGAAGCCCGTACGCTGGTCAATGATCGCTTTGCACGGCTGATTGGGCGTTATTTGCAAGAAGCCATCGACCAACAGCAAATTGAGCCAGTCGATGTCGAAGTTATTTCGTTGGCATGGATGGGCGCAATTTATGCCCTCATCATTCGCTGGGTCACCACAAACGAGCCAGCCCCCGATAAAATTTTACAAGCCTTGGTGCCAGCCCTGTTACGCAGCGTTGGTTACAACAAAACATTAGACAAATCGATGTTGAAATTCAACACGGTCTAAGATTAGGCCGTAAAATAAGCAAAACACATATGGACATACTTTCTTCGCTCGCCCTCGGCATACCCACGTTTATTATTTTGTTGGGGCCGCTGATGATCGTGCATGAATTAGGACATTTTTGGGCCGCGCGTAAGGCTGGCATCAAAGTTGAAGAATTTGGCCTTGGCATCCCGCCACGCGCCGTCACCCTATTTACCCGAGGTGAAACCGTCTACAGCCTCAATTGGCTGCCGCTTGGGGCCTTTGTGCGCTTATATGGCGAAGGCGTAGACGACAATATGAACGACCCGCGCGCCTTTGCAGCGGCATCGGCCCGCTGGCGTTTTATCACCATTTTGGCTGGCCCAGTAATGAATTTTCTAGCCGCCATCATCATCGTATTCACGGCCTATTTGTTTTTTGCGACACAACCCAGCGAAATCGAATATCGCATCACCCAAGTGCAGGCAAATAGCCCCGCCCAAACCATTGGCCTACAAGCCAATGACATCATTCAACAGGTGAATGGCGTTGACGTGACCAAGCTAAGCAGCGAGGCCCAAGGGCGCGGCAGCGCACCTACGCCGCTTTCGCAACAAGTGCGCGAGTCGATTGGCAAACCGATTAACATTTTAGTTTTGCGCAATGGGCAGCCCACCGAGCTAAAAGGCACTATGCCCAGCGACCCCAATAATACCGCCCCGCTCGGCATTTTCCTCGATAACAAAATCACCAAATCAAGCCGCATCGCTTATAGCATTCCCGATGCTTTTGGCCTTGCGGTGCGTGATCTCTTTGGCGCGGTTGGGGCCATGATTCGCGCCCCCATCGATATCATCTCAGGCCGCATGTCGATCGAGCAAGCCCGCCCAACTGGCGTGGTCGGCATCACCAGTATTGGGGTGTCATTGGTGCGTCAAATGCCGATGCAAGGGCCATTTCCATTTATTTGGTTTGCTGGCATTCTGAGCATGTTAATTGGGCTAACCAACCTTTTGCCTTTCCCAGCCCTTGATGGCGGGCGCTTAACCTTTATCATGATTGAATGGCTGCGTGGCCGCCGCGTTGATCCAGCCCGCGAACAATGGATTCATGCCGCTGGCATGGCCGTGTTGCTTGTTCTCTTCTGCGTCATTACCGTGTTCGATATACTCAACCCTATTCGTTAAAAAAGTGCAAAGTGCAAAGTAAAAAGTGCAAAGTAAAACAGTTTAATACTTTGCACTTTTTACTTTGCACTTTGCACTTTGCACTTTGCACTTTTCTCCCATGAAACCCAAAACAAGATCAAAGCCAATTACATTTCGCGATGCATTGGCATTATTACGGGGTACAGACCCATTAACCACCGCAACCTTAGCCGCATTTAACGATTTAGACGAATTTGCGTCAGGCCAGCTACGTGCCACTTGGCACGATGTAAATGCCGAACGTCGGCAAATGTTGGTCAATAAACTGCGTGATCTCATGCAAAATGAGTTTGAATATGACTTCAGCGCCGTGTTTTATCACGCCATCACTGACCGTGAAGAATTGGTGCGCTTATCTGCGCTTGAAGGGTTATATGAAGACGATAACCCACGCTTGGTTGATCCACTCATCAAAATTTTACGCAATGACCCATCCGATTTTGTGCGCGCCGCTGCCGCTACCGTCCTTGGTAATTTTCTTGAATTGGGTGAACTAGAAAAGTTTCAAAAGCGCCGCCGCGACCAGATTTATGAGGCATTAATGGATGCTTTATCGGAAGCTCCGGCTGAATCAGTCTTGTATTGTCGTTTACTCGAATCCATCGGTTATGTCACCAACGAAGACACCATCCCGCTCATTCGCGCGGCGGCTGTGTCTGACAATGAAGAAATGCGTATTGCGGCTTTAGTGGCAATTGCCCATAGCGCCGAAGGAGCCTATCAAGACATCGCCCGCGCTGAATTACATAGCGATTCAAACGAAATACGTCTTGCTGCGGCACACGCCTGTGGCAATATTGAGGCTGCCGAAGCTGTGCCTGAGCTTGCCAAGCTCACCACAGACCCAGACCCAGAGGTGCGCCTTGCCGCTATTGAAGCCTTGGTCGAAATTGCCAATGATGATGCACGCGCTGCCTTGCGTTTGGCCGCCGACTCGAAAGATGAAGAAATTGCGATAGCTGCCGAAGAAGGTCTGGATGAATTGTCGTGGTTAGACGGCAATATGAATCTAAAAGAAGATCTTTAGAATAGATTCAGCGGTGCTTAGTGCGCGTCCCCAGCCGCGCATTCTGCATAAGTCAAGATGTGCGTCTGGGAGCGTGCACTAAGCTAAAAATTTGCCCTCAGTTGCAGATATGCCCATCCAACATAATGCAAAAAAACTACCCCTCCTCAAGGGCCAGATTACTGGCCTATGCTTAAGGAGGGGTAGTTTTTTAGGGTAAAAATACGCTTTAATTGCCCCAATAGGTGCTATTCCAGCTTACCGAGTTCCAGCTTACACTGTTCCAACTTACACTATTCCAGCTCACCGAATTCCAGCTTACACTGTTCCAACTCACCGAGTTATAAGTGGTGGTACTCGAACCTGAAATTAACCGACTAACAATCTTGCCTGTATTGGCGCTTTGGGTGCTTGTGCCATCAACCGCAGCTTGAATATTAATTAAGCCTGCCCCAGCACTTGTGCTGCTATACCCACTTATATTTTTGTTGGCGGTCGCCATAAGGCGATATTTCACTTGGTCGGGGGTTAGATTGGGTTCATCTTGTAACAACAACGCAACTGCACCTGTTACAACAGCCGCCGACATGGATGTGCCCGACATTCTAAAATATCGCTCATTAATGACACGATCGGGATAAGTGCGTGAAAGCACCGTGTCAAAACCGCGTAACGAAATAATATTTTTACCCGGTGCAACCAAATCCGGCTTCGAAACCCCTTCAGCCGTGCCATATGATGAGAAATTCGTCAAAATATCATCGGTCGTGCTGCTGGTGCCTTTGTCATCTAGTGCACCAACTGTGATGATAAATGGGTCGTTTGCGGGTGCATATAACTTGCCGTCTTGTTTATTGCCAGCAGAGGCAACAACCACAATCTTGTTAAACCACAACACTTCGGCTGCCGCTGCCAATGGGCTGGTGTGATACGACTCGACCACATCAGTATTGAGTGAAATATTAACAACCCGAATATTGAGACGGGTTTTATTGAGCAGCACCCATGACATGCCAGCAATCACATTTGAAACCCGCGATCCGCCATCGTCGTTGCTTACTTTTACATTCACAATATCTGACATTGGAGCGACTCCAACATACTTTTTATTCGAGTATTGACCGTCCCCACCAATGATGCCAGCAATGTGGTTCCCATGACCATAACCATCATAAACACTTTTGTTATAGTCGTCATTAAATGCAATTGCATCCACAATTCGGTTGCGACCCATAATCGTGTAAAGGTCATCTTGTGGGTTAACGCCGCTATCAATAACAGCCACTCGCACGTCTTGCCCTTGTATCCCCCGCATCCACAGCTTATCTGCCCCAATTTCTTTAATATAGGCATTAGCCAGGTTAGCAGTTGAGGTAATCTCAAGCGGGTCTGCCGATTTTGACACGGTCGCATCTGGGCTAATCCAACGCACTTCGGGAGATTGCGCAAGCGTAACGGCTACTTTTGCTGGTAGTTTTGCTGCAAAAGCATGGATAATGTTCAGGTCTTGGGTAACAACCCCGCCTAATTGTGCAACTTGCGCTTCGACAGAAGTGGTGTCGCCATTTTTCTGCACAATCACTTCAATCAATTGGTTTGGCGATTGCTTTGCTAATTCAAGTAATGTGTGATGAATTTTAGTTAAACCAACATTCGTCTGCCCAACAATGCCACCAGCAAATGATGACATCACCAAAGTTAATATTAATATTGCGATTGCAAAATTTAGCTTCTTCATCAAATATTTCTCCCGTTATTTAAATCTATCCCCGAAATCACTCGTGAATCGATATTAACGCAGAGATATCTGGTCAACTATCATGGTTGCACCATTTTAAAAATAGAGATCTGATTGAAGAAAACAGTATTTTTCTTAGATTTTGCCCATCAAAATTAGACAACTAAAAATGATAAAACTTTAGGCTGATGCGGTATCTTGGTTTTGATTGCAATAAAAAAATCGCCAAAATGCCGATAGATACGCATAGGTTGAGGTTGGTCTCAACCTATGCGTATCTATCGGCATTTTGGTGCAACCCTTTGATAAAACATATGGCAATTTAGAATTTGTGCGTAACGCACACAATTAAATCATCGATGGTGGCTGGTATTCGCCAAAAGCGCGTTTGAGCGTTTTGCCAATTTCGCCTACCGTCACGCCATCTTCAACACAGGCAATAAGAATGGGCATGAGATTGTCATTGCCACGCGCACTTGCCTCAAGGTGCGCAATTCGCTCGCTCACTCGCACATTATCACGGTTCGCCCGCCATTCTGCCAAGCGCTGGCGTTGTTGTTGCTCAACCGCAGGGTTAACGGTAAAGCGCGGGGCTGCCACGCCGGCATCTGCCGACACAAATTCATTTACCCCAACAATCACTTCTTCTTTGCTCTCAACTTTGCGCTGATATTGATACGAGGCTTCGGCGATTTGTGACTGCATCCAACCTGCCTCAATTGCCTTGACCGCACCGCCCATTTGGTCAATTTGGTCAATCAGCGCAAAGGCGCGGCGTTCGATTTCATCGGTCAAATGCTCAATTACATAGCTACCCGCCAGCGGGTCAACTGTATCGGTTACACCGCTTTCATTGGCAATAATTTGCTGGGTGCGTAAGGCTGTGCGGGCCGCCTCGGCGGTGGGCAATTGCAATGCCTCATCCATCCCATTGGTATGCAAACTTTGGGTGCCGCCCATCACCGCCGCCAATGCTTGCAAGGTGACACGCGCCACATTGTTTAATGGCTCTTGGGCTGTTAGGGTGCTGCCGCCGGTTTGGGTATGAAAACGCAACATCCAACTACGCGGGTCTTTGGCATCAAAACGCTCTCGCATGATCTTGGCCCACATGCGCCGCGCTGCGCGAAATTTTGCCACTTCTTCGAGAAAATTATTATGAGCGTTAAAAAAGAAGGCCAATTGTCCCGCAAAATCATCGATATTAAGACCCGCATCGAGCGCCCCTTGCACATAGGCGATGCCATTTGCCAAGGTAAAGGCCACCTCTTGCACGGCGGTGCTGCCAGCTTCACGAATATGATAACCGCTAATGCTGATGGTGTTCCATTGTGGCACATGTTCACGGCAAAAGGCAAAAATATCGGTCACCAAACGCATCGAATGGGTGGGCGGGAATCGATATAACCCACGCGCGGCGTATTCTTTGAGAATATCATTTTGCACGGTGCCACGCAATTTTTGGGTGACTTGCGAGGTCGCTGGCGCGGCCCATTCACCCTTGGCGGCTTGCTCTTTGCCAACAGCCACGTATAAGGCCAAAAGCACAGCGGCGGGTGCGTTAATGGTCATACTGGTGCTCACTTGATCGAGCGGAATGCCATTAAACAACTCGCGCATATCGCCCAAGGTGCTAATGCTCACACCCACTTTGCCCACTTCGCCGCGGGCCAATTCGTCATCGGCATCCATACAAAGTTGGGTCGGCAAGTCAAAGGCTACCGAAAGCCCCATTTGCCCTTGGGCGAGCAAATATTTATAGCGTTGGTTACTTTCGGCGGCACTGGCAAAGCCAGCATATTGGCGCATTGTCCAAAAGCGTGAGCGATACATGCCAGCATGAATACCGCGTGTAAATGGGTATTCGCCCGGCAATTCGTTGCTTGTTGATGGATTAACAGCGGCAGTATAGGTTGCTTCGAGCGGAATACCGGACGAAGTTTCAAATTTTGCTTTGCGTTCGGCGTTTTTTTTATTTTTTGGCGTGGTCATGGCGGATAGAAATTATAAAGCGCCAATTTCATTTTAAGGATGCTAACTGACCAGATAGTGGCTTACGTTTGACATCTTTGAGATAACCTTGAGTTTTGCATTTGTAATGGATGTCTTTGTCTTTTTTTGTTATATACTATGCTTACCGCGCTGGTAAGTCCTATGAGATACGGTCTATATAATAGGCTGCAATCCGTTTAAGATGGTGGTTTACAAAGACTCGTAGGGGCAGGCGGTTTTTTTTTTACTCCGTTATCGTGATCTCTGTAACGATTTTATCAACAATCATGTTTCGGTAAATTTCCTTACTGTGTTCTACGTGCTGATAAATAGCCCATGCTACAAAATCTGCTGCTTGTAATGCATGATTTTTATGCGATTTATCAAAAGTTATGGTCGTTACTCCATTTGAGCCGGTTAAATTATTGGCTATGTAATTAGTAAATTGGGTTTGTTGGTGGCTTCTGGTGTAAAACATGTCAAGCACAATGATCGTGTTTTTATGATGCGCTATAGTTGCCTTAATTACATTGCAATAGGTAGTGTGATACAGATCGTTTGGAGTTTCAAATGTTAGCTTACTTTTATCTGCAATTGCTGCAAAGATTTGAATATCTTCATTTGCCAGCCGCTCTAGTAATTTTTTTGTGATACGTTCATCGGCGAGATGAGCTTTCAACTCTGGAAATTCGCCGCGTTTTTTATGAGGGATGTCTTTTCGGGTGCGTAGCACAATACGATTTAATATTTCGAAATTACTACACACGATGCCCGCAACCACAAAAAATCGTGTTGACAGTTTTGCTTTTCCTGTGTCGCCTGATTCATCAAAAACTGCATGTGCAATGGTTATCATGTAATTTTAAGGGTATGGGTTGGTCTGTGGATATGCAAGTCTTTTTACGACTCTATTCATCACTTAAAAAGGCCGTGACGTAAACAACGCCAAGAAAAGAATGGCAGCAAGCAAAAACAACCCTAAACGAACAGAATCAAGCGGCGTTACATCATCCATCGGCGGAGCATGGCGCGCCGCGCCCCCCAACCCAGCAAATAATAACCAAATAAACCAATTGGGCGAATACATAAAACCCAAAACCGCCATTATCGCCATCGTCGCCATTGCGATCCAGCGTGCCCAATGCCGCCCTAGTGCGGCATAAGCAATATGCCCGCCATCAAGTTGGCCCACTGGCAACAAATTTAGCATCGTAATCACCAGCCCAATTCGGGCCGCATAAAGCACGGGGTTAAACAAAATCCCATGCGTCATCGCATCGGGCCGAAAAATAGCGATCAATTGATCCATTAACAAAGCACGGTTGCTGGGAGCTGGGTCGGGTAGCACTTGGGCGATTAATAACCCAACGACGTAGAGCGGGATTGCAATCAACAACCCAGCCACTGGCCCGGCCAAGCCCACATCAAACAAGGCCCGTTTACTGCGCGGCATCCCTCGCATTTGAATAAAGGCCCCCAATGTGCCAAGCCCAATGGGCATGGGGATAAAAAATGGCAATGTCACTGGCAATTTGTACCAACGCGCCACCACATAATGCCCCAACTCATGCACCCCCAAAATGCTTAACAAGGTCAGGGCAAATGGCAGGCCATAGGTCATCACATCAAGCAAACTTAAGGCATTGAGCGTCCCATCTGTGCCGACAGAAGCCACCGCCCGCGAAAAAAGCGTACCAGCAAATGCCGTGCTGATCAAGGTCGCAATAAACAACCCTAAACTCATCCAAGGGCGCTGATCAACCGCTACTGTCGCTTCGCCTTTGATCGCCACAAACACTTGGCGCTCGGCATCATTATCGAGATCACGCAACAGTGGAAAATAGCCAATTTCTTTCAACCGTTGACTCATTTGTTCAAACGCTTGGTCAGATTTTATGCGCAATTTGCCCAAAAACATAATGGCATTGCTCGTTGGCTCGGCTTGCACCTGATCAACGGCCATGACTTCGGTGATGCGGGAACGCAGTGTCAGCGTTAGCTCTTGTGATGAGGGCTGGGTGAGTGATGTTTGTGGCTGGATTGGTGAGGGGTCAGGCTCGGTCATGCATGGTCATTTTAGTTCAAGTTGCATTCGCCGAAAATAACCAATATAGCCACATCAAAACAGCATGAACCAAGGCCACCAGCGGTAGATAACGTAAACGCAGATAAAGCCGTGCATAAAATACCCCCATCAACACATTGAGCAAAAACTCAACCGTCGCACGGGTTAAAAATGAAGGCGGGGGCTGTGGTGCTACCGGCAAAGTGGTAATAATCGGGCTGGCAATTGGGCTAGCAAGGGCGCTAATTGTGGGCAACTCCATCCCACTGATTGACAAGCTGGGCAAAGCCGCAATTGCAAAAGCCAACGCCGATAAAATAACTGCCACAAGGGTAGGAATACGCAAAGCATCGCGTAGATAACGTAATAATACCCCACGAAACAATAATTCGGCAGGCACGGCGCTGAGCAAAAAGAATAGGGCTAAATTGGGCAAAGCTTGTGCCGGTAACGATGTCGGCCACGTCATACGATAAGCGCGGCTTATCCACATCAAGGCCGCCGCCACACTAACCACAATCATCAACTCGATCAAACTATGAAACCAAGGCGCTTTGGGCAACGCAGTTGGGCTGGGGGCAGGCACGCCGCGGGCGAATAGAAAACCTAGCCCATTAAATTTGCCCGCGATCAACACAATATAAAACCCAAGCACCAACAGCCCTAGCTGCAAATAACCACCGGGCAATAGACTCTTAAGTGGCAAGGGCAAGCCGGGGTCAGAAGCCAATAAGGGCAGCACACCTAATTCAAATGTAGCCCACAATGACAACATGGCGCATATAAACAGGTAATTGAGCCGCAATTTTTGTGAGCGCGTGGTAAAAAATACTAAGATCAGCGGCAGCACCCCCACGATCAATCGGGCTGTTGTTTGAGGCGGGTCAACTGGCGCAATACGGGTAAATGGCAAGAGCAATGGCACAATCACCGCAAACCAGCCCATTGTCAAATCGCTCCAGCGAAAAGCTGGCGTATTGAGCACAGCCAAGGCCACCGGCAATAAAAATACAATGGCGGTCAGCAAAATTTCGCTCAGTTCATAGCGGTTATCTGGCTGCATGAGTTGCGAGAGTGGAATGAGCATCACCAGTGGCAGCAAGGTTGCCGCAATAGGTTGGGCATCAGCTAAGCGTTGCGCCCATCGCGCTACAGTTGGGGTAGTGGCAAAGAAAATAAGGGCGCTTAAGCTGCTAAATAGCGCAATATTTAACATGCTGGTTGGCGGCCCAGAGAGTTGGCTAATATAACGGGTAAAAGCAAAAAATATTACCCCCCATACGCCAATCCGCATAGCCCATTCAAAAGACGAGATCGTAGCACCAGAGGCTAGTAACGAATCGGGTGTTGAAGAACTGGTTGTGTTGACACTTTGGTCGGATTGGGTAGCGATTTTGCTAGGGGGTGTGGTGGCAGGATCAATCGGATCCGCAATATCAGACATAATTCATGGCGCATTGTAGCATCGGCTTATTGCAACAGAGTCAGGCAAAAGAACGAAGTCATGTTATTTTGCCACGTTGATCTCCATAACATCTTGATAAGCTTTGCCATCTTTGTCTTGCCAGCGTAACTTGATAATACGATTTTTTGTAATATTGCCGATCTCAACGGCAAATTCTTGTAAGATGGGGCCACGAAACCCTTGACCACTGCCATTATCAAATTCACCAGAAACAAAGGTGCTGGTAATACGCCAAACCACCTTGGCCGTGCCACCGGGTGGCACTGGGTAAGGTGCTAACACACACAAATTTGAAAATTTCATTACACCGGTTAGGCTGCATGGGTGATTTGGGTTGCCCGATGGCGCAATAACGATGGTATCGGTTGCGGCAACGGGTGTAACTGTGGTGCTAGCAATGGTTGGCGATGGTGTCAACGTGGCTGTCGAGACAACTTGAGTGGGTGTTGGTGTAATAAACGAGGTCGGCGAAGGCGGTAATGTGGTAGCAGTCGGTGGCACTGGCGTTGCCGATGCTGGCAAGACAGTAGGGGAAGATGGTATTGGTGTTGTCGAAGCCTTGATAGGGGTAGGCGATGGCAAGGTGGGTGTGGGTGACGGGCTGGCGAGAATAGGGGTGGTAGTAATAACCACCAGTGTCGCGGTTGGGTTATTAATAACGGGTGGTGTCACTCCTTGCTCATTGGGGCTAGCTGGGGTTAGGGTTGGCAGCGCTAAGGTTGGAATGATGATAAATGGTTGTGGCGGGGGCGCAGCGCTTTTTGACAACCCAGAAACAATAAAATAAATGCCAATAGCTGCGACAATTAACCCAATAGCGACAACGCTAATCAATAATCCTCTTGATTGACCTTTGGCTGGTGCAGGTGGGGTTGGCGCAGGTGCATTTGCGTTTAAATTGGGTGAAATATTCGCATCGGGTGGCTTGCCTATCCCCACAAATTGGGGCCGAGATCGCATTTTGCCATATTCATAAAATGGTTGGGTGTCGGTATTCACCACAATCGTTTTTTCATCTTCGAGTTTCGGCGATCGCACCGGTTGCCCCTTGATTGCATGTTGAACCGCAGTGACGAATGCTTTGCCCGTTTTAAACCGATCAGATGGGTATTTTGACATTGCGATATCAATCACTGTCTGCAACCCAACTGGTAAATTTAATTTTGTGAGGGCTAATTTAGGCACTGGGTCAATGATGTGTTTCATCATCACGCCAGTTGGCGATTCGGCTTGATAAGGGGCCTTGCCGGTCAACATTTCAAACAAAATAACGCCAAGCGAATAAATATCGCTGCGCCCGTCTACTGGCTCGCCTTTGGCTTGTTCGGGCGACATATAAGAAGGTGTGCCAACAACGACGCCCTTGGTTAGGGCTGTATTTTGGTTTGAAACGACTTTTGCGATACCAAAATCGGCGATACAAGGTTCGCCATTTTCATCAAACAATATATTGCTTGGTTTTAAATCACGATGAATAATGCCTTTGTTATGGGCAAAATCGAGTGCGTCAGATACCCGTTCTAACACACGCTGCACTTCGGCTAGCTGCATTGGCCCTTTTGCAATGCGTGATTCTAACGAGCCGCCCCGCATATAGCGCATGACCAGATAAGGTTGTTCATCTTGTTCGCCTGCATCATAAACCGGCACCACCCCCGGATGTTCAAGCGCGGCTACCGTTTTGGTTTCGCGTTCAAAACGTGAAATAAAGGTCGGGTCATGTAAAAATTGACGTGGCAATATTTTGATCGCAACGGCTCGGTCAAATTTGGTGTCATATCCTTCGTATACCGAAGCCATTCCACCACGACCTATTTCACCAAGTAATTGATATCGCCCTATTTGTCTCGCCATGTCCGTTAAACCCTTATTTTATCTGCTATACATACCTTTGCGGTATTAAGCCATAAAAATAGATTCAAGCCGAAGTTGTCCCTTCATTTCCATCGAGATCATCATTTCGGCTTGAGCGGTAAAAACCACCATAGCATTTTCTATGTCCCAAAAACAAGAGGCGTTATCCTAAGTGAGTCGGGAAGTTTGTTTAAGGGTTTTGTAAAATCAAGATTGAACGGATTGAATTATTACTCGGTGAAATAATTACGGCATTCGGTGGGATAACAGGTGCTGGCGGACGCACCCCATTGATCACTGGCGACGCAGGCGCAGGCCTTTGCTGTGCAACGACAGGACGACGCACTTGCGGCAGGGCAGTTGGCGCTGGCCTAGCTGTGCGTGATTGGGTTGCGGCAGCACGGGCTGGGGGTTGAGCCGATGCTGGTGGGGTGGGCGATGGGGATGGATAAATATAGTTTGTGATTGGCGGCTCTGTGATTGCGGCTGGGTTAGAGATGCGTGGGGTAGGCGTTAGCGATGGTGCCGCCGTAGGCGTAATTGGACGCGGCGTTATTTCATAGGCACCAGCATCAATTGTTTGATTTATTTCGCCCGGCCACACCATTAAACCACGAATAAGACCAGTATAAGGGTCCGCATCGCTATCAAAGTCATCTTGCCGAATATTGGCGGCTGTAAATGTATAGCCGCGTGGCAATTGAAAACTGATCGTATAAGAGGTGAGCGGGGTAAGACCAGCAATCAAATAATTTCCATCCGTATCCGTTTGGGCGCTGAGTAGGGTATTGCCATCTGTGCTATAAGCGCTTACAATCACATTAGCGATGCCTTTTTCGCCATAATCTTGCACCCCATTGCGGTTGGCATCATTCCATACGCGGTCACCAATACTGGCGCGTGATTCAATTGGCACAATTGTGGCAGTTGCCGATTGCGTAGGGGTAGCGGTTGGTGTGGGCGAAGATGAGAATTCTGGCAATATCTCATTAATGGCTGGCACAATTGGGGTTGCACTTGGGATTTCTGGAGCCACGTTATCAGCATTAGGTAATGGTGTAGGCGAAATCAAGGGCGCAACTTCGATTGAGGCGGCCCCACCACGAAGAAATTCGGGGGGAAGCGGGGTGAAGGTAGGAAAGGGGGTTGGGCTAGGGCTAGGTGAGGGTGGCAATGGGGTTGATGTTGCCGCGATAAGCCCGGGCGCATAAAATCCAGCATCAAGGGTGGTAATATCTTCACCGCCGCGTAATGTGACCCAGCGGGTTTGACCGGTTGTATCGGCATCACTGTCAAAATCATCGTTCCCACCTGCCAAATATGGCGAACGCATATAACCTGGTAATGGGCTAAAAATAACTTGATATTGCTCGCTCGGAATAAGATTTGTAAAGGTGTAATGTCCATTGGCATCGGTAACTGCCGTAAACGAACCAAATTTTTGTGAATTGAGGACAACAGTTACACCCGGAAGGCCTTTTTCATCGGGGTCTTGCACCCCGTTGCCATTGGTATCCATCCACACCCGATCACCAATAGAAGCCGTGCGAAAAAAGCCAAAATCGATAGTCATGTTGGCGCGTTGGTCAATGACAGTGCCTTGCCCGCCCACACTCAGATCAAACTCACCGACCGGCTCGCGTGGAGCGCGATCTGAACCTAAATTAATAATGCCACCGCGCACCCCTGCGCTAGCAGCATAAGGTGTATTAATACCATTATTATTATTGTCAAGGTCGGTATTGGGGTCGTTTTCGGTGACGCTGCTGCTTAAATAATAGGAGAGTGGGCCTTGGGTAAAATTAACCGCTGGCAGTTCGATGACATAATCTCCGGCGATTAACGCATCAAAACGATAATAACCGCCGTTAGCAGTAGTTGTGGTGGCAATGACAACTCGGCGATTCATGTCCCACAATTGCACTTGTACTTCATCAATGCCTGGGTTAGACCCGTCGGCAGCATCTATTAGACCATTATTGTTATAGTCATGCCATACGCGGTTGCCAAGGCTAAAAGGCTGATAAATGCCAAAATCTACCGTGTTATTGACGGCGTTATTCGCTAAATCAATTGGGGCGGTGCGCAAAGCCTCGGCGCTAAAAAATGTGCCATTATCATCACGGTCTACCCCATTATTTGGTTCAGGCGCGGGTTCATAAGGGCCATTGACACTGCCATTTTTACCGCTGCTACTCACATAGCCACGCGGCAAAATCAATTCAACAATATATTGCCCTGCGGATAGATTTGAAAATTGATATTGCCCGAGTGAATCTGTATAGGTATTTGCCAAAAATTGGGTGCCGCTTGAGTCATATAAGCGCAAATTAACACCGCCAACACCTAATTCGCCGGCATCGGCAATGCCATTATTGTTTGTATCATTCCATACCAAATTGCCAATATTAAGGGTATTGGCTGGTGGGCGAACTTCGGCATGGGTTAACATGGGCATAGCAAACCACATTGCTAACCCAATGACACCGATTTGGTTAATATACTTTTTATGGAGAAGCTTCACCATCACCTCATATCACTGTTAATATATAGTTATCCAGAAGTTTCTTTTCCAGAAGTTTCGCCGATTTCACTATATCCCTGCCAAGCTGCGCTTGGCAGGGATATAGTGAAATCGGCATATCACATTTTCAGAAAATATATATCTCGGTAACTGTAATTGAAAATATCTTTTTATAGTCTATGTATTATCAACAATGAGGCAATGGGCTGTGGAAAAGAAGACAAAGAGATTGGCAAGATTTAGACCCAATTTTGTGATGAATAGCGTAATTCAGCCCAAATAATGAGCCAATCGTCCGCCAAAAGACTGAATTGACAATGGCAAATTTAGTTTGTTGTGTGATATATCGCAAATCGGCAATATAATCAGCTTACTTGGTGTTTGATATTCTCTACATTTTGTTTTCTTTGGCTGCGATCATTGATCTGCACCTGAATTCTTGTCGCTTATTCGTTTTAACGCTTATTTCCCCTAATCGAATGACTCATGCGTGTATCGTGGCTTAAATTATTTCCGTTTTTAGCCATGTTGTTGGTTGCATGGGTTTGGTCGGGTACGTTACAACACGAGATTGGCGCACCCGACAACACATGGTTTTTAGGCGATACCGCCGATTTTGTGGTGGCATGGCATGTGTGGGGCGTGAGCCACCCGCCGGGTTATCCACTATTAAATTTAATTGCCAATGGTCTGGTGCGTTTGTTTAGCGCATTGGGCGCTATGCCGGTGTTGGCGGCCAGCCTCGTTTCTTATTTCACCAATTTGGCGGCCATGCTGGTCTTTGCTTGGTTAATTTTGTATGTCAGTTCACCCAAACGCGCTTCGCTGGCGATGGGTTGGGTTACAGCTTTATGTTTGCTGATGCTGGCGTTTATGAATATGACATGGTTATTTGCTAGTGCAGCCGAGGCCTATGGTTTTGGCTTGCTACTTGGCTGGCTTACTTGGCTTTTGGCGTTGCGGTTACGTCAGGCCCCAAATGCGCGGCGTTTATTTGTTTTGGCCTTTGTGTTTGGCTTGGCATTTGGGCATCATCGCACACTGGGGCTAATGTTGCCGGCCTTGCTTTACCTCATTGCACCAGCTTATCGTCAATTGCGTTGGCCTGCATGGTTGCTTGCACTATTTTTTATTGGGCTTAGCGGCGTGGTTTATGCCTATATTCCTTTGGCGTTGCTCTTAAATTCGCCATTTACCTATGGTGTCACCCCGCTTAATACGCTTGATGGTTTTCGTAATTTGATTTTGGCACAAGAACGGTTTGCCGAATTACCGACAGAAGCATTTACAGCCTTGCGGCTTATTCCAGCGTTGATTGGAGATCGATTTTTAGGGCTAGCGCTTGAGCTATCGTGGCCCGGCTTTATCTTGAGTTTATTGGCGCTAGGGGGTGGTTGTGTTGCTCAATCTCGGTTTGTGCGAGCGCAAAGCCGGGCATTGTTGATTTTATTGCTCAGCTATTTATTTGTTCCTATCAGCGCCTTACTATTATTTAGCACCCATTTACCAGTTATGTTGGTGTCGTGGGGGCTTGTTTTGGCGATTGGGTTAGCCTTGGTAAATATGCTTGAGGCGCATGTAAATGTTGCGGCACATGAGGGTCATTTGCACCCATTCGCAATGTTATCGCTTGGCAAAACCAATACCTTATTAAACAACGAACCAACCCTTAAGGCAGCTATTATTTTGGCGGTCGCAACCATCGCCATACTAAGTGTGACCCTGAGTAATTATCAGCAAAATTTTCAGCCCATTCGCCAAATGCTCAATAACCCGCGAGGCCGTCAATTAATCGATGCGATCAAGACCATACCCGAAAGCAACCCGACTTTTGTAGAGGTGTGGGGTGGGCACTATTCGGTTTTGGCCTATGCCAAATGGGTGAGCAAAGAGCTAGACAATATTTTGCTATTTAAGGTGAATGATGAGTTAGAGGGCTTGCCACAGCGTGACAGATTGGCAACCGTGATTTACACCACGCCCAAGACCATGTCAATTGTGCCACCCGGTATCTGGACCCGCAAATTTCTATTGCCGGTTACGCTGAATTCACCTGTTGAGGGTGTCATCGCAATCGATCATCGTTTTTATGAGCGTGTGCCAAGCCGCCGCACCCAAATTGCCCAATTTGAAATTGAAGTGGATCAGGCCAAAGCCTGGTTTACACCCGAAGGCGATGTGCGTTTGAAAATCGATTGGCATGCAATGCAAGCGATTAACACCGATTTCCGCGTGTTTGTTTATCTAAGTGACAACCCATTTGACATAAAAAGTGAAAATGATATTTTGGCGCGTTTTGAACAAAATGCGCCTGTTTATGGTTTTTACCCTACCTCACGCTGGCGTGATGATTTGCGTGTGCGCGACAACTATCGAATTACCTTGCCGCGTGAATTGAACCGGCTGCCAACACGGGCCTATTTTGGTCTTGCGACCTCTATCCATGGCATCAGCATCTCACAATTAATTCGGGCTGTGCCAATAGAGAATCAAGAGTGAAGAATCAAGAACCAAAAGTAAAGATTACAGAATAAGGAGCAAAGAGATTCGAGTAAATCAAAATAATTCTTTCTATAATCTTTATTCTGTAATCTTTACTCTGTAATCTTGCTTCTTGCTTCTTGCTTCTCGATTCTCTCTATCGCCCATTGTGCATGTTCATGAATGAGTATTTCATCGTCATTAAGTAATCGTGTTAAGGCGGGCAATGTGGCTGGGTGGCCCCAATTGCCAGCCGCAACACAAGCATTGCGCAAAATCCCACGTCGTTTGGCACGTAAAAGCGGTGTATTTTTGAATCGGGCATTAAAGGTTGGGCGATCCCAACTTAATATGTCTACTAATTTAGGGGCAGCGCGATCCACATCTACTGGGTAAAACGATTTTTCGGCGCTGGGGGTGCTATAGCGCCGCACATATGGGCACACATCTTGGCAAATATCACAGCCAAAAAGCCAATTACCCATAAGGGGGCGCATTTCGCGCGGTATTGTGTTCTTTAGTTCGATTGTGAGATATGAAATGCAGCGATTGGCATTAAGCACATACGGTGACACAAATGCCTGAGTCGGGCATGACGTTAAACAACGGGTGCACCCACCACAACCACACAATGCCTTTTGTGATTTTGGGGTGGTCAGTGGCAACGGGTCATAAATTGCTTCGCCAACAAAAATAACGCCTAAAAAAAAATATGAGCCACGGGTGCGATGAATAAGACAAGTATTTTTGCCAATAAAACCTAAGCCTGCCTGTTCGGCCCAAGCCCGCTCAAGCACTGGGCCAGTATCGACATAAGCGCGGCTTTCACGACCAACAAACTCACCCAATGCGCGTAATCGCGGCGTGATCACATCATGGTAATCGGCCCCCCACGCATAACGAGCGATGCGCCCACGTGATGGGTCTGTAAGAATCGTCATCGGCACGGCGAGTGTGTCATAACTTACCCCCACAACAATCGCGGTTTGGGCTTGGGGTAACACCAAACGTGGGTTGCCGCGTTTGCTGGGTTCGCGGGCCAAATACCCCATTTCGGCATGATAACCTTGCTCTAACCATTTTAAAAAGGCGGGGTATTGGGGTGCGGCATCTTCTGTTTCGCCCAAAATCGGCGCAAACCCAATCAAATCGAAGCCCAATTCTAAAGCCCGCGCAATAATATTGGCTTTTAGGGTCGATTTTGGCGTTGTAGTATCGGCGGCGAGCATAGGCAAATTCATTAGCGGATCAGAAAATTTGCCACAAATTGTGGTTGATCATTCAATAATACGCGCACTTCATACAGACCCGGAATGAGACCGCCGTCAGGGGTCCAACTCATACTTGCTAAGCCACTTCCTTGCGTTGTCCATTGCAGTCGGTCAAAATAGACATTATTGCCTTCACGAAACCAAGAATGTTGAATATAGGCTTCGGCGGGCATATCATAAAAATCGAACACAATAATAATCTTTTGGATGCCACGCACAAATTCTGTGCCAATGCCGATAACAGCCCCGTTGGCATCGGTATCAGACCCAATAGCGCGAAATTTCAAATGTTTGGGGATAGAGGTTGTAATCGGCGAGTTAATGGCACTAATAACAGTTGATGGGGTTGTTTGGGTAACGACGGGTGAATTGAGTGGTGACAATATCCGCGCCGGAGTTGGTGTTGTTGCTTGGCTAATCGCCACACTTGGTGTCGGGGTAAATGTTGATTGCGTCTGAGAGATGACGATGGTCGCTGTGCTGCTTGGGCTGATCTCAGTTGCGGTTGGCGATGGTGTTGACGTTGGAGGGAAGGGGGTTGAAGTTGCAGTGCTGGTTTCTGTAGCCATTAGAACGACAACTGTGCTGGTGGGTGTTTCAGTAGCAACCGCCGTTTGGGTTGGAATGGCGGTAGTAGTGGGCAAAAACTGTCCGATTGAGGCAGGTAAAGAGATGGTAGCGGGGGCCAAGGGCTTGCTAAACCAAATGACTGCTGCAATAATGCCAATAATAAAAGAACTTAGTAATAAGCGTGTGCCTAGCTTTTGTGACCGCTTACGGGTAGAATAATAAATTCCTCTTTGGGCGGTTTGAATGGTGCGCAATGCCAACACAAACAGTAAAACTGAAAGCCCAGCTATGATAGCCGCTAAAATGAATAAAAGATCAGCAGTGGCCCACATTTATATTATTTGTGCTTTAAATCTTGTGATAATTGGCATTATTAATTTGCCATTTTCTTTGACAAACCATTTTTGAATTATAAGATATGTGTAACTCTGATTGTATGTAAATTTTATGCTGTTTGATATCCGTTTGTTTTTTACTGAATTTTTTCGCATTAACGACGTTATTGTGCAATTTGTGCATGGGCAAATTTTTTTGGTGCTAGGCTTAGCCATTTGGATGCAATGGCGGCAACGCAGTCAATTAGAATTGTCGCGTTCGTTGCCATGGCTGGCAGGATTTGGTTTCTTAGAGGCTTTGGCAACTTGGGGCAATGGTTTCATTCCCATTCAAACCCAATTATTAGACAGTGCTACGATCGAAGCACTGCGTATTTTGCAGCTTATTGTTTATTTGTTCACATTTGCAGCATTGTTGGGGTTTGGGCTTAAATTAAATGAGCCGACTGTGCCTGAACGCGCGGTGATTATTTTGCCGCTTTTGATAGTAATCATTGGGTTTGTTTTTTTATTGTTTGAAATTAGCCAAAAATCATTGCCCATTGAAACCCGTAACGCAACTTTTGAAGCTGTTATTCGCTATTTTGTTTGCATTCCAGCGGCTTTATTAGTGGCCGATGGCTTGCGCCAACAAGCAGCCCGTCTGCTTGACCCATTACACCTTCAGCGTATTTTTAATTCATTGCGTGTGGCTGGTTTTGGCTTTTTGTTTTATGCCATTGTCGAAGGGGTTTTTGTGCCTGCCGTCGCTGGGTTCCCATCAATGTGGTTAAACGACAAACTTCCTTATATCATGATTGGGGTGCCAATTGGTGTTTTTCGCACCATCGCCGGCATTGTTATTGTTTGGTATTTTTTTCAAGCGCTCGACGTTTTTCGGGTCGAAGCAGATCGGCTAAATCAAGACTTACAACGTCACCAATCTTTGGTTGAAGAACGTGAACGGATTAGCCGCGATTTGCATGACGGCACCATTCAATCGATTTATGCGGTGGGTTTGTTGTTAGAAGGTGTCAATGGTTTGATAAAAAATGCCAGCGATCAAGCCAAAGATACCGCGCCAGATGCCAGCCGCACCATTGACAACGCCCGCAATCAAATTGGTAGCATTTTGACCATGATCAATCGCACCATTCAAGATGTTCGATCTTATATCTATGATTTACGTTCTTCTTCGGCTGAAGAAGACTTGGCACGCGGGTTAATTGAAATTGTCAGCGAATTTCGTTTGCGCACTGGTTTGCCCACCGAATGGCGGGTAGAAGGCAGCCCAGAATGGATTTTGCCGCCTGATCGACGTTTGCATGTGTATCAGATTATGCGTGAGGCATTAAGTAATATTGTGCGTCATGCCCATGCCACTCAAGTTAATGTTGAGTTAAGCTACGGTAGCGTTATTCAATTAAGTATCAGCGATAATGGCATAGGTAAATTACCACAACGGGGTGTGTTAGGGCGTGGCCTAAATAATATGCACGAGCGTGCCCGTTTATTAAAAAGCGAATTTGTAATTAATGCCACTCCGGGTGCTGGCACGCAAATTGTGTTAAAAATCTGGCAAAATTAAGGAAAATTTCTAATGGCGAAACTTAGAATATTATTGGTTGATGATCATGAAGTAGTGCGTATTGGGTTAAAGGCCTTGCTTATGCAACGAGAAGATTTCGAGGTCGTCGATGAAGCTTCTGGTGGGCAAGAGGCCATTCGCAAGGCCTTAATGTATCGCCCAAATGTTGTGGTGATGGATGTGCGGCTGTCGGGTATGAGTGGGATCGAGGCGTGCCGCGAAATTACAAAAGTTGCCCCAGCCGTAAAAGTGATCATCCTTACCTCATATGGTGATGATGACATGTTGTATGAGGCCATTAACGCTGGTGCATCTGGTTATGTGCTCAAACAGGTGGGTAGCAATGACCTCATTCGCGCCATTGAAAATGTGGGGCTAGGCGGCGGCTCATTAGATCCTACATCAACCTCAAAAGTTTTTGCTAAAATGAGAGAACAAGCGCGTAAACGTGAAGAAAGCGCATTTGCCCAGCTAACCGAACAAGAACTAAAAGTTTTAGCGCATTTGGCCGAAGGCCGCACCAACCGCGAGATCGCCGACTTGTTATCTTTGGGTGAAGGGACAGTGCGAAATTATGTTAGCGCTATATTTTCAAAGTTGCGTGTGAGCAACCGAGCCGAAGCAGCTGCTTATGCAGCGGCGCACAATATTAAGGATTATTTGTAAATGTCAAAATTACCTAAGCATAAAAAATTATTGTCCATTAGCGGTTTTCTATCTGCTGCGGCTGCATTTGCCATCGTAACGTCATCGCTCAATACCCAAGCTGGGGCCGGTAATAATAAGCCAAGCATTATTGGTGACGACGAAACCCCAACCCCAACAGCGACAGCGACATCAGCCACGCCAGCGCGGGTGCCGGTGTGCACACCCCCTTCATCACAAATTCAAATTGTGCCTTTTGGCGATGCCTATGCAGTCGGTGTTTATGACGCTGACCCACGTGAAGGTGTATATGGCTCGCAACAAGGGGCATATCGTGGCTACTTAGAGCAAAGTTTAACCGCCGATGGCTTTAAGTTTGACTTTGTTGGCTCAAAGAAGAAAAAAGGGTTTGAGGGGCCGCAAGACGTAGATCATTATGGCTGGTATGGGTTATCGTTAGGCAAATTAGCAAGCGAGGCCGTTTTTAATATGCAATTTTTCGAAGATCAATACAAACGCCCCAATATTGTGTTGTTTAGTGCCGGTGTCATTGATGCACTTTCGAATAACGCAGAACCCAATATGACCCAATCGTTGAATGAGTTGGTTGATGGCACAATGTCGCGCTTAAACAACCCAATTATGTTACTGGCTACCATGCCGCCCATTAAAGACCCGAGAGTTAAAATACAACAATCTCGTGCAGCTTATAACCAAGCCACCAAAAATGTAGTCAGCCAACAAGCCGCAAAAGGTCGTAAAATTTATTTGGTCGATGTTGCTGCCGTATTGACGACCTCTAACTCCGAAGATAACTTTTTGCCCAGTGAATCAGAATATGCCACAATGGCAACTTTGTTTCACAAAGGTATATGTGATGCTTTGGGTGTGCCCTCAGTGACCGCGACCCCAACCGCCACACCAACACCCGTTGCAACCCCCACCCCCACAGCCGGTCCAGTGTTTATGTCTGTGATCTTAAATAATGTTTTTGATCCTAACAGCGTGACGGCTACAGCCACCCCAACCCGAACGCCACCTGCTGGTGCCGCAAATTGCGCATCAGACCCAAATGCAAACATTGCTCCGAATTCACCAATAAAGATTTCGAGTGTCGATAAGGTTGCAGAAGTTGTCACCTTGCAAAATATTAGTCCTGAAAATGTAGATATTAGTGGGTGGAAAATTTGCTCAATTACAGGAAATCAATTACATGCAACTTTGAGTGGCAGTATTGCTGCTGGTGCTTCAACTCAAATTGCGCGTCAGACGGCTTCTGAAATATGGTTAAATAGTTCACGAGATGATGCCGCTCTTTATGATAATTTTGGCAGATTAATTAGTTATTTAAAAGACCTTATCACGGATTAGATTTCAACTAGAGTTCGCCAAGAGAATAGACTACGAACCACAATTCGAAAGTTATGTAACGCGCAAGCAATAGCCATCACCATGTCCGAGAAATAGTCTCGTTTCACTCGCAACACATCTTTCACGATTCGATAACGCTTGATACCAGCGATGGTATGCTCGATCTTCACTCTCACCCCAGAGATGAAAC
>CAZLOF010000004.1:0-1345 GCA_964560745.1 uncultured Thermoflexus sp. | reverse complement strand
TTTCGAATTCTGGATATTTGAGGCCAGTCAAGGCTAAGAATTGGTCACTGTGATCTTTGAGATATTCAAATGATGTCATGACTGCTATCTTATTCTTTACCATCAGATCTGTATATAATATTGCGGTTGTTGCCTTAAAATTTTGTTTTTAAGCTGTTTTTACCTGTGATAATGTCTAGTGAGTTTGGCGAAAAATTGTTTTATTTACCCCTATTTGGGCTAATTTGAGCCTGCTGCCATCGCCAATGCAATTGCTCCTAACACACCAGCACGATCACCCAAGCCAGGTGCAACAATAAACGCATCAATGTGCTCAGTAATTTCAGTCACGTGAATATAGCCATTTAAGGCGGCTTGGGTTTGTTTGCGTACGCGCGGCAAAATATTGGGGTGCGAGCCAACCCCACCGCCCAAAATGATGCGTTGTGGCGACAGCATACACACAAATGTATGCATCGCCAATGCCAAATAATGTGCCTCCAAATCCCATGCTGGGTGATCGAGTGGCAAATTTTCAGCTCGCATACCCCAGCGTTTCTCCATTGCTGGCCCTGTCGCCAACCCTTCAAGGCAATTGACATGATATGGGCATACGCCAGCAAAAGGGTCACGCTGGCGGTCGTGTGGGATGGGGATGTGACCCATTTCGGGATGCACAAGGCCGTGCATTAACTGACCATTAAACATGCCACCGCCCCCGATACCAGTGCCGACGGTGAGATAAATAAACGAGTTTAACCCTTGTGCCGCCCCCCAACGATACTCGCCTAGCGCTGCGCCATTAACATCGGTGTCAAACCCAATTGGCAGGTTAAATGCTTGTTTAATTGCACCCACCAAATCGACATTGGCCCAACCCGGCTTGGGGGTGCTGGTAATGTAACCATAGGTTGGCGAATGTGGGTTTAAATCAACCGGCCCAAACGAAGCAATGCCAATGGCCTGTAACGGATATTGAGCTTGGTGCGCCCGAAAAAAGGTGATGGTCGCAGCGATTGTTTCAGTCGGCGTGGTTGTTGGAATACGTGCCTCAGCCACAATATTGTTGGGGCCGTTACCAATGGCACAATTAATTTTTGTGCCGCCAGCTTCAATACCCCCATAAAAAAAATTGGTTTTCATGGGGGTATTTTATTGGTTTACTGCACGGCTGAGGCTAACCATGTGGCTGGGTTGACCTGCACCCCGCCTACAGCGACCTCCCAATGTAGATGAGGGCCTTCGGTGCGCCCTGTGTTCCCGCTTTTTGCAATCACATCGCCAGCTTTTACCATTTGCCCTACTTTTACATTGGCTTCGCTCAAGTGGCAATAAGCACTAAACACCCCACGCCCATGATCGATAA
>CAZLOF010000003.1:21297-29790 GCA_964560745.1 uncultured Thermoflexus sp. | reverse complement strand
GCTCATAGCTCATGGCTCAAAAGCTCATAGCTAAACATCATGGGCGCCGCTTTCGTGGCGGCCTGCGGGGGTGATACGCACAAACTCGGCGTTGTTCCACAACTCTTGCAAGGTGCGTGCGCCAGCATAGCTGAGGCCAGAGCGTAACCCGCCGACCATCTGATAAATAATTTTGCGCATTGGCCCACGATAAGGAACCAAAGCCTCGACACCCTCTGGCACGACTTTTTCCCAATCTTCAGGGTCAACTTCGCGGCCCGTTTCAACTTGGCGACGATCAATATTGGCGGCCAAAGAGGCCATGCCGCGCACTGTTTTAAAGCGCTTGTTATCGCGCTGCAAAGTGCTACCCGGGCTTTCATCGGTGCCAGCCAACATGCTGCCCAACATGACGGTGCTGGCCCCAACAGCCAGCGCTTTGGTCAAATCGCCGCCCGTACGGATGCCCCCATCGGCAATGATCGGCACACCCAGCGCCCGCCCCGCATCGGCACATTCAGACACAGCGGTTAATTGGGGTACGCCAAAACCGGTCACAATGCGGGTGATACAAATTGAGCCTGCGCCGATGCCAACCTTAACCGCATCGGCCCCAGCCTCAGCCATGTCACGCACCCCATCGGCGGTGGCCACATTACCGCCAACCACATCAACATGTGGGTAGCGCGATTTAAGTTGACGCACCATATTGAGCGCCATATCGCTATGCCCATGCGCAATATCGACTACCAAGGCATCGACCCCATCCGCTACGAGCGCGGCGGCGCGGTCGAGGTCATCACTTTTAACCCCAATCGCGGCAGCACAGCGCAAACGCCCATTGGCATCTTTGCTAGCGTTGGGGGCTTGCACACTTTTAGCGATATCTTGGGCCGTAATGAGGCCGACTAAATGATTGTTTTGATCCACCACCGGCAATTTTTCGAGCTTATGCTCGCGCAATAAATTGCGGGCGTGATCGGCATTAGCGCCAATACCATTGGTAGAAATGGTAATGAGCTTGCTGCGCGGGGTCATCACTTCGCTAACCAAACGTGCATCGTCGGTCTCAAAAATCATATCGCGGGTCGAGATTACGCCGAGTAATTCGCCACTTTCGCTCAACACCATCAGGCCGCCAATTTGATGCGACTCCATTTCGGCGCGAGCTGCTGATAAAACAGCATTGGCGCGAATGGTATAGGGGTGCGCCATGATGAATGATTCGGCACGTTTAACTTTTGCAACTTCTTCGGCGTGTTGCTCAATACTCATAAAACGATGAATCACACCAATTCCGCCTTGGCGGGCCATTGCAATCGCCATATCAGCCTCAGTCACCGTATCCATGTTGGATGAAATGATAGGGATGGCGATTTCGATATTTTTGGTAAAAAATGTATGTGTATTTACAGCATGGCGCGAAGTAACAGTAGATCGCTTGGGCACCAACAATACATCATCAAAAGTCAGGGCAATTTCGGGTTTTAATTTCATGATAAATGGCAGGTTACAACTTTAGCATAAACCGCAATTGTATTTTTGCTTTTACTTGCTTTTTACCGTAATCACCGAAGGCACCGTGTCATATGAATCGGTTAAATCACCCTCGGGCACGCCCCGCAACCAAATGCCTGTCGATGCCCCGCCATCTAAATTAAGCGCACTATCAATATTAAGGGTGGGATGGCTAGCAAGCATGGCGGCGAGATCGCTTAATAGCCACGACGATGAACGGGTGATGCCAAGCAACACCTTACCCGTTTTGTCAATGCCAATAAACGAACGGTAGGTATGACGGTCTTCGGTGGGCAAATTTTGCATCACTTTGCTGTTTTGCACCAGCATGGGAAAAGTTTGCACGGCTTGAGTGATTTTGGCATCGGGTGTATAAGGCTGCGCCCCCAACCATTGCAAGCGCGGCTTGCCATCTCGAATGGAGAACATGCCGCCAAAACCTTTATAACTTTGCCCATAAGCCTTGCCATTGGCAATAAGCAAACCAGTCGCAGTTTTTTGTGGGGTAAAAAAACCGGCGTTAATGATGACATCGGCATCGGTAGCGTTATGCCAATCGCTCATGCGATGCGGGTCGGTGGGGGTATATTGCACCTTAATATCGGTGCGGGTCGGGTCAATGCGCACCACCGTAATCGGGTGATCGACATTCAGGCTATTACTATGCGCCCGTAAATTAATCACCTCGATACCAGCAGTTACTTTGCGCCACGTAGCATTATTCGGCGTGGCTGGAAGAACACCCAGTTGCGGCACCGTTGGGGTAATAACACGGTTGGGTTGTGGCGTGGGTTCTATTCGCGTTATTGGCGGCAAATCAGGAATATTGGGCGTGAGTGGCGCACCACAAGCCATAAAGCACACAGATAGAAAGACGGCAGATAAAACTTGTTTTTTCATTCGCTGGTGCTAATTGTTTGAGCCAAAAGATACGGGTTAAACACAAGATTGCTAACTGACAATGTCACATTACAAATGTGAACCAGTTTTCGCCAATTTCACAATATCTCGCTCTGCCACAAGCAGAGAAAGATATCGTGAAATCGGCCGATGTCTTTCTTAACCTAACCTTGTTTAACAATCCAAAATTATACAAGTGTGGCTCTGATTTGTTGCATGTGTTGCCCCTAAATAACGTCATGCTGAACTCACGATCACTTTGTGCTTGAAAAGATGCCCTAAGACCATCAAGGTTTCAACGTATATACTTTGCCCATCATGCCTTATCGCAAAGAATTTATTCGGGTTGAGATTGACGAAACGATGCGGGTACGCGCCCAGCGTGAAGTGGTAGCGCGGCAAATTCAACGCACCCGCGCCTCACCGTTTGATGCCTATGTTGGCATTTTGGGTGAATTGGTCTGGGCAAAATGGCGCTATGGTGCAATTGAACAATTTGACACTCTCGGCACACGCGGCAAAACCGACGATGGCGACTACGAAATTAAAACCTCTAAAACCCGTGTCAGCGAATATTCACATTTGATGGTGCGCGAGGATTACGCATTGAAACGCCAACCCAAATATTATGTTTTAGTGCTGATCGCATCAGACCAAGCACCCAACGCCGAAACCGAAGCTTATATTTGTGGCTGGGCCACCCACGCCGATGTGATTGCGAAGCCACCACGTGAACGCATCTCGAATCATACAGGTCGTAGCCAAGGCTACCGCTGTTACGAAATTCGTGCTTCGGACCTGAAACCGATGAAAACCTTGGCATTGATACTCGATAAAAAGTAATCGTCTAGGGATGGGGTTGAATAGTTGATTCATGACTCACAAATCAACCAATCAACCTTCTCCGTCACCACATCGCAAACCATTGCGGCATTATAATTTCGCGTTATGCCCCAATCATTGCGTGCCAAAGTCCTTAGCCAACGCGACATCAATAAAGAAACATTTGTCGAACCATGGCCCGTAGCCGGGCTAATGGTATCGGATAGCCCGACTGTCCCACAACCTGCGCTCGCGTTTGACGCGCAGGGTCGTGTAATCTCGCTTTATGGCAGACCCCGTGCCGATTTTGATGTGATCGACACCTTTATCGCCGATCATGCGCTTGATCTTGAGGCCGCGCCAGAAGCGATGGCGGCACCAAGCTTAAGCATCGCACGTATGTTGGTCGATATCAACGTGCCAGCAGCCGTTGTGCGCAGGTTAGCCAATGGCTGCACCCCCGCCAAATTATGTGACATTGTGCGGCATATGAATGTGATTGAGATGATGATGGGGTTGGCAAAAATGCGAGTGCGGCGACAGCCAGCCAATCAAGCCCATGTCACCAATCGGCGCGAAAACCCAGCCTTATTGGCCGCCGATTCAGCCGAAGCCACCCTGCGCGGGTTTGCCGAGGTTGAAACAACGGTCGGTATTGCCCGTATGGCCCCACTCAACGCACTGGCGATTTTGGTAGGCACCCAAACGGGTGCGCCCGGGGTGCTAACCCAATGCGCTATCGAAGAAAGCATGGGCTTGCGTTTGGCAATGAAAGGGCTGGTGAGTTATGCCGAAACGTTGTCTGTTTATGGAACCGAGCGCTCATTTATTGATGGCGACGATACACCTTGGAGCAAAGGCTTTCTCGCCAGTGCTTACGCTTCACGTGGGGTCAAAATTCGCTTTACCAGCGGCACTGGCAGCGAAGCCCTGATGGGTAGTTCTGAGGGGCGCTCAATGCTTTATCTCGAAGCCCGTTGTTTGTGTGTTACACGCGGGGCGGGCAGCCAAGGGGTTCAAAATGGCTCGATCTCGTGTATCGCATTGCCAGAAAGCCTGCCCGGAGGCGTGCGAGCGGTGTTAGCCGAAAATTTACTCGCGTCGATGCTGGGGCTAGAAGTGGCTAGCGGTAACGATGCACTCGCTTCGCATTCGCAAATTCGCAAATCGGCCAAACTGATGTTACAGTTTATCCCCGGCACCGATTTTATTTTTAGTGGTTATAGCGCCGTGCCGCGCCGCGACAATATGTTTGGCGGCGGCAATTTTGATGCCGAAGACTTCGACGATTACAACGTGCTACAGCGTGATATGCAGGTTGATGGGGGGTTGCGCCCAGTGCAGCCTGAAGCCATATTAAAACGCAGACGTGAGGCGGCACTGGCGATGCAAGCCATTTATGCCCATCTAAATTTTCCGCCAATTACTGATATTGAGGTTGAAGCCGCCACCCATGCCCACGCCAGCGAAGATATGCCCGAACGCGATATTGTGGCTGATTTGACGGCGGCTGATCGCTTTTTATATAGCGACATGACCGTGCAAACGGTAGTCGAGGCTTTACACGCGGCTGGGTTTGATGACACCGCCCGTAATATCGAGCACATGCTCTATCAACGTACACTAGGTGATTATTTACAGCCAGCCGCCATTTTTGTGCCAAATTCAGCCGTCAATCAGCCGCCCATCCGCGCAGCCTCGGCCATCACCGACCCCAATGATTATTGCGGCCCGGGCACTGGCTATCGCGTAACAGGCGCACGTTGGGATGAGATTCAGCGCATCCCACAAGCACAATCCCCACGCGATTTTATTGCCGACCGCATTGGCACGCCGATGAAAAACCTGCACGATTTGGCGGATGCCAAAATCGGTTCGTATAACGAAGTAATTTTGGCGGTAGGGCCAGCCTTTGGTCGGCATCTCACCAAAACCATTAATGGACTTGACCATGAGCGGGTGCTAGAGGCCATTTTTACTGGTGTAGCAAAAGAAGGTATGACAGCACGGCTGGTACGGGTATATCACACCTCCGATTGTGCCGCCATTGGCTATGTTGGCGCAGAATTAAGCGGCAGCGGCATCGCAATTGGTTTGCAAAGCCGCGGCACCACCGTCATTCACAAAAAAGGCTTCCCGCGTTTGCACAATTTAGAGTTGTTTTCATTTTCACCTAGCTTAACGCTCGAAATTTATGAAAATATTGGCCGCAACGCCGCCAAATATGCCCAAGGCAAAACTGTAACGCCCATTAAACCCAGCATTGACAATTGGGCACGGTTGCGGCTGATTGTGAAAACAGCGTTATTACATCGGCGCGAAACAGAAGCAATTGAAAACAAAAACCCAAAAGAAGTATATTTTGATTGGGAGCCAGACATTTAGACCTATGAGCAATTTTTCTATCTCTCCCGAAACCCTGCGCGCCCAAGCACAAGCAGCCCAAGATGCTGGGTTTATGCAGCTTGG
The DNA here is from genome assembly GCA_964560745.1 of uncultured Thermoflexus sp. Taxonomy (GTDB): domain Bacteria; phylum Chloroflexota; class Anaerolineae; order J036; family Brachytrichaceae; genus AQU-03. The sequence continues at coordinate 24,102 of CAZLOF010000003.1, read as the reverse complement.
CGAAAACATGCGACGCGCGGCAGAATTAACCCGTGTGCCCAATGAGCGTTTATTGCGAATGTATGAATTATTGCGCCCCGGACGCTCGACCCAAGCCGAGCTTGAAAGTGTTGCGCAAGAACTAAGCGAAAAATATGACGCGCCCTTAACATCGGCCTATATTCGTGAAGCGATTCAAGTTTATGCTGAGCGCAAATTATTTCGGTAAAAGGCAAAGGCGATTGATCTCAACCTATTTTTTTGATCGGTTTACCGCTAGACGTGGTGTTTTTTACATATTGTTTGGCTTCTTCGGCAACCGTCGCCCAATATGAAATGACCTCTTCGGGGAATAAGTCGTTTGGTGGCTGGGCTAACATCACCCAATCACGCATTGGGTTGCCCATATTGCCGGGGTCAAAGGGCTCGCCTTTTTTTGAATTGAGCAATTGTTGTGCGCGAACCGGCCCCACTTTGGCAATTAAACGCCCAGTATGCAAGCCCACAAACGCCTTACCGGCTATTTTTGCGCAACGCATTCCAAACATGGTACTGGTTTTTATCGCCGAATCATTGAGTAGATTCCGCAATACCTCATCAAACAGCTTGCCCGCCGACATACCCTCTGTTGTATCTCGACTTTGATGTAAAGTCAATCAATAAACACTTTCAGTTTACTAAGACTATATCCAAGGAATGCTTCGACTATTTGCAATCAAGATATTTGCACATATTCATATCAGACCAAATATAGAAAGTGCGATGCAAAGTTCTAAAGAAACGGTAAGGGTGAGGGATAAAGGATGAAGAAATACGATTCATCCTTCATCCTTCATCCTTTCTTCTTCAGCCTTTCTTCTTCAGCCTTTCCTCTTGAGCAATTTTTCGGCGGCGGCTTGCAGGGTTTCATCGCGTTTGCAATAGGCGAAGCGCACAAAATTAGAGCCGCGTGAGCGATCCCAGAAAAAAGAGGAACCGGGCACTGTGGCGACCCCAACCTCTTTGATCAAACGCATACCAAAGGTCACATCATCTTCATCAGGGGTGCGACGCAGGGCGCTAAAGTCGGCCATGATGTAATAAGCTCCTTCAGGGTCAGTGGGGGCAAAGCCCGCCCGCTTCAACACATCTAACAAAAATAAACGCTTATGATCATATTCGCTGCGCAGGCCAGCAAAATAATCGCGCCCCATATTCAGTGCAGCCGCCCCGGCCTCTTGCAAGGGGTGTGGCGCACCCACAGTTAAAAAATCATGCACTTTACGAATGGCGTTTGTGATATCGGACGGGGCCACACAATAGCCCAAACGCCAACCGGTGACGCTGAACGTTTTGCTTAGGCCACTAATGGTAATGGTGCGGTCGGCCATGCCGGGCAAGGTAGCAATGGGAATATGCTGGCGATTGTCGTAAATAATAAATTCGTAAATTTCGTCGGTGACGGCCAACACATTGTGCTGTACACATAGCTCGGCAATCAGTGACATCTCGGCTTGGGTAAACACATGCCCAGTTGGGTTGTGGGGCGTATTGACAATGATGGCTTTGGTTTTGGGGTTAAAAGCCTTGCGTAATTCATCGGGGTCAAATGCCCAAGTTACCCCGCCGCTGGCAGTAGGGCTAGGCGCGAGCGTCACAATGCGTGGGGTAGCGCCACTCAGCCACGAGTCTGGGCCATAATTTTCGTAAAACGGCTCAAAAATAATGACCTCATCACCCGGATTACAAATCGCCATGAGGGTGGCGATCATGCATTCGGTGGCGCCGCAACACACCACAATATTTTTTTCTGGGTCAACATCCATTTCATACCAACGTTTGTAATGCCCGCTGATGGCGTTGCGCAAATTGGGTGTGCCCCAAGTGATGGCATATTGGTTGTAATCTTCACGAATCGCCCGCACAGCGGCTTCTTTAACCGCTTCGGGGGCCGAAAAATCGGGCAGGCCTTGCGACAAATTGACCGCGCCAGTAGCGCGTGCGACACGAGTCATTTCGCGGATGACCGATTCGGTAAATTGTTGGGTGCGAATAGAGGTGCGTGCAATAGATGACATGAGGCGATTTTACTATCGTGTGGGTAAGATTTTATATTTAGATAACACAATAAAACGGCTATAGAATTTCAATCTCCAAGGCATCCAATAAAGCAAGTGCTTCTGGTAAAGAAAATTTGGCTTTTTTAATTTTTGTGCTTTGAAAATCAATACAATAATTGGTTGCACCCGCAAAATTGGCCCCAGATAAATTGGCCCCAGTGAATCGACTGCTCATGAAATCACTTTTTGCGCAATTAGCATCTTGCAAATCTGCATCCGTAAAGTTAACGTCATGTGCTGAGCACGCTGTCATTTGAACGCTGCGCATGGGAAGCCCCATAAATGCCGAATATTGGATATTGCAACGCACAAAATCAGCCCGTTTGCTCACTGATTTTGCCATCCATTTCGAGAGCGTCCAATTAATTCCGATTAATTTTGAATCTTCAAACCGAACGCGAATCATTGACGTAGCCGGAAATTTTGCTAAACTCAAATCGCAATTGCTAAAAATGCAATCTTCAAATTTGCAGCGCTCAAAATGACATTCAACAAATGTGCTGGCTTTAATGGTTTGGGCTGAAAAAATCTCGTTCTTAAATTTGACATCTGTGTAGGTTTCGCCACTTTCTATCATCGTCATCATTATCGCTTGGTTTTATCAGCCAGATTCCTCATCTTCAACAACAGCTTCGCCGGTATTGCCTTCAATCACCAACACATATTCGCCACGCAACGATTGTTTATCAATAATCGCAACCAACTCGCCTAATGTGCCACGATCAAC
>CAZLOF010000003.1:2748-21287 GCA_964560745.1 uncultured Thermoflexus sp. | reverse complement strand
TGAGGTCGTTAGCGAGGGCAGCACGGCGATCACCATAAACAGCGCGGGCATCCTCAAGCAATTCTTTAATACGATGTGGGCTTTCATAAAAAATAAGTGTATGCGGCGACGTTTGGTCAATGGCTAAAAAACGTTTGCGTGCGCCCGATTTGCGCGGGGCAAAGCCGCGAAATGTGAATGAATGAGACGGCAATCCCGACAATACCAATGCCATAACAAAGGCGCTGGCACCAGGAATCAAGGTAAATGGCAATGCTTCCTCGATACATCGCCGCACCAAGGTAAAGCCCGGGTCGCTAATACCGGGGGTGCCAGCATCGCTGACCAATGCCACCGATTGCCCAAGATGTAGCAGATCGATGATGCGCCCGACGGCCCGTTGTTCATTATGCTCATGAAATGACAATTGTGGTTTGTCAATCTCGAAACGTTTGAGCATGAGTCCGGTGTGACGGGTATCTTCGCTGGCAATGATATCGACACTACGCAATGTGTCTAACGCGCGCTGGCTGATATCACCTAAATTACCAATGGGGGTAGCGACGAGGTAAAGCATAAGAAAATTTAAAATTTAAAATTGAGAATTTAAAATTAAATGCCATTTTAAATTTTAAATTCTCAATTTAAAATTCTTAGGCGTTGCCGCCACATAAGAGCAGGCCAATGCGGTGGCAATTGGTTGGAATACGACCGGTGAGGAGCGCGGCCAAGGTAATTGCGCCGGTTGGCTCGGCCACCAACTTCATCCGTGTGGTTAAAAACTTCAGGGCATCAAGCGTTTCGGCATCGCTAACAACAAGAATATCTTCGACCAACGCCTGCACTACCGGAAAAGTTAAATCACCCGGGGTTTGAGTGCGAATACCATCGGCGATGGTGGTAGGCGGCGGCACTTTAACCCGCTCGCCTTTCATGAGTGATAGCTTGGTGTCATCTGCGCCTTCGGTTTCAACGCCAAAGACTCGTAATTGGGGATTGATGCCTTTGGCAGCAATGGCACACCCGGCAATAAGACCGCCGCCGCCAACAGGAATCACAATCGCATCGAGATCAGGCACGGATTGTAGCCATTCAAGCACCAATGTGCCTTGACCGGCCATGACATGTGGGTGGTCATAAGGCGGCACAACCGTCATACCACGTTCAGCTGCAAGCCGATTACCAATCACAACTCGATCTTCTTTGAGGCGATCATACATAATCACTTCGGCCCCATATTCACGCATGGCAGCAACTTTGGTGGGCACAGCATCGTTGGGGCACACAATGACGGCAGGCGCATGATGTAATTTAGCAGACAATGCCACCGCTTGCCCGTGATTACCGCTGCTAAACGCCACAATGCCGCTGTGCAGTTGCTCGGCGCTGAGGCGATTGATGGCGTTATAGGCCCCGCGAAATTTAAAAGAACCGGTGCGTTGAAAGTTTTCACATTTGATGAACACCTCACGGCCTGTCATAGCGTTTAGGGTGCGGCTGGTGTGAATGGGCGTAATCGTCGCTACGTTGCGCAGCCGCTCGGCGGCAGATTGCACATCGGAAAATGAAATGGCGAATGACATGGGTGCATGATAACAGGACAAGCATTATCATTGCTTTCACACATGTTTAGCCACCGTCCCTACCCGCCCCCCAATATGCCCTATGTCATGCACCAAACATGGCATGACCTTTTGTTTATGCATTGGTGCGTGCCTGTCGAAGCCCTGCGCCCACAAATCCCTGCATCGCTACAAATCGATACATTTGCGGGCAAGGCCTGGATCGCTATCGTGCCATTTCGCATGAGCGGCGTGCGTCCGCGCTATTTGCCCAGTGTGCCCAAACTTTCGGCTTTTCCAGAGTTAAATGTGCGCACTTATGTTATTCGAGATGGCAAACCGGGGGTTTGGTTTTTTAGTCTCGATGCGGGGAATGCTTTGGCAGTTCAAATTGCACGTGCTTGGTTTCATTTGCCTTATTTTCATGCCAAAATGCGTTGCCGAGCCGATGACGATACGATTCGATATGAGAGCCAACGGGTGCATAGCAATGCACCAATAGCGGCTTTAGCCACAAATTATGAAGCTGACGGCGATGTGTTTGAAGCACAAATCGGCTCGCTTGAATATTTTTTGACGGCCCGCTATTGTTTATATACCACAGATACGCAGGGGCAACTGTATCGTGGTGAAATTGAACACGCCACATGGCCGTTACAGCCTGCCAAAGCCACCATTCAACAAAATAGTATGACCAATTGGCTCAATATTCATCTGCCCGACACAGCGCCATTATTACACTTTGTACGCAAAATTGAGGTGATGATATGGCCGTTACAACGGTTATAAATCGCCTATCAATCTTGTTCATGATTAAAGAAAGCAATAATCCCCTTTTACGTAAATTTATTTACAATACAATTGTCAAGCTGCCAACCCGTAACATGTTTCATCGGGTGTGGGTGCGCCAAAACCCAAAATTGCCCAAGATTGGCACTTTGCCAATTTTGCTTTATGCCAACCATACCTCGTGGTGGGATGGCTATATGATTAGTGTGCTGATGCACGAATTGTGGCAGCCTTCAATGTCGAGCTTGATGGTGGAGGCTGAAACCTTGCGCAAATATCCATTTTTACGCTATCTTGGGGCGTTTGGGGTAAACCGAGAAAACCCGCGTGATGGCATTGCCGCCATTCAACATGCCGTTGCTGGGCTAAATGGGCAACCTTATGGGGTTGTTGCTATTTTCCCGCAAGGCAAGTTTTATCACCCAGAGGTTCGCCCATTACATTTTTATAATGGGGTGGGATTGATTGCAAAACAAGCAGTGGCGATAACAGGGGCGTGTGTGCTTGTGCCGCTGGCATTGCGTTATGAATTTGCACGCGAGCAAAAGCCAGAGGCGTTTTTACACATCGGCACACCAACCTTTATTAATAATGCACACCCCATTCATGATAACGCCAAAGCACTAACTGCCCACATGGAACAGAACCTGATTGCTGAAATAGATATCTTACGTGCCGATTGTGTTGCTTATCGCTTTGATTCTTTTTCATCATTGTTGTCTGGCAATATGGGGGTTCAACAATGGTGGGACAAAGTACGCCCCTCAAGCGTTTAACGATTAATTAACGGTGTTTTTGTAAGATATACGCAGAAAGGCATAAAAGTCCAGCCCAATTCAACATTTCAAATCAGCAACTAAGTTGTGGCTTAAAAGCATTTAACGCGCCTCGTTTTTTGTTTGTCAGCTTAAATTCAGCTTTAAAAACAAAATTAATTCAATTAGGCGAAGGAAAAGCAAGCCTTTTTACGATTCTGATGTTACATGGTATTTCCAGCCGCTTTACCAATTTGGCAGCTTATTGTCAGCTTAATATCAGATAACGCTGAGAAAAAACGAGCAGCCGATACATCGGCTAAAACTCAGTCGCCCAATATTAGTGCCGCTTTGTTAAGGCGATTACAGCGCAAGGATGAAGAGGCTTGGAATTTAATCTTTAGTCAATGGAATCGGCAGATATTTGGCTATTTATATTGTCATTTACCCACAAAAGAAGATACAGAAGACGCTTTAAGCGAAACATTTGTGGCGGCGGTTAAATCAATTAATCATTTTGATGGGCAAGGGGCATTTTCAACATGGCTTTATTCGGTGGCGCATCACAAAATTGTTGATTTTTGGCGCAAGCATCGTGACACCGATGAAATCCCCCTCACATTGGTGACATCTGATGATGTGATGGATTTGGATTTTAAGCAAGCCTTATTACGTTTGCCACAAATTGCCCAAGAGGCATTGGTGCTACGTTATAGCGAAGGGTTATCGGTAAAAGAAATTTCAGAGGTGATTGGGCGATCGTATAAAGGCACCGAATCTTTATTGAGCCGTGCCCGCACCGCATTTAGACAAGCATTATTGGACAGCGGTTATTTTGCAAATGGAGGATTAGATGAATGAGTTACTTATTGCCGCTGCCGTACGGCGTGGCACACAAACTGAAAAACTAAACGACACCCAACAAAACAAAATTCGATCCGAACTACATAATTTGCTTCAAACACAACGCCAACAAGCCCCCATCGAGCGTGCCCTTATATCAACAATTCATACAGTTGAACAAGTGATCAATTCTGTGGGTGGGTATATTTTATCGACTCAATCTCCCTCAAACGATACAACACCGATTAAGCTAAAACCATTTCGCGCCTTTGCTTATACCCATATTCATAATGGCAATGTTGATCTGAATCGCCAAAAGTCAAATTTTGTGTTACCTCAAGATGTGTATATCGCCACATATGCTGGAGATGAATTATGGACCCGTGAAAACCAAGTTCAAATGCAATGTTTTCGTGGTCAAGTCGTAGAATTTAAACCCCAAACCCGCGTCTTGCTCGAACAATTATTACGCCAAGGTGAACAAACACGAGTCGAGTTGCGTCTATTGATTGGGCAATTAACCGCCAAAATCACCCGTGTTTTAAGCGATTTAGATGCGTTTGTGGTTCATACGCCAGCCGCACGCATTTTTACCAAAGGTGCAGAATACTCTGTGCAGGTGGTATCTCCGAAACAAACGTATTGCGAAGTATCCCAAGGCGCAATGACTGTTATTTCCGGCACAAGTCAAATTCAAGTAAATGCTGGTCAATCTTTAAATATAGAACTAGGCGCACCATTACGCCCCTTTAAATTAGATTCACTACAACATGGGGCTATCTATTTAGCCCAGCAAAATGATCAATTAGACAAATTGGCGTTACGCTTTAACTGCAACTTAAATTTATTACGTTTAGCCAATCCCCATGTTTCATCTGGTGAACAATTATGCCCCGGAACTATGTTGTTCATTCCAAAAGCAACCTCTGAGGTGAAGATGCCGCCTAGAGCGCTTTAGGTGGCTTCATCTCTCAATTTCGGCATTTCTCAATTGTTATCTGTGCAAAGGATCGATCGTCAAACAAATCGATCATAATTAGGCACATTATGAATATTGCAATTGTGTGTGTTCCGTTTAGTAATGATGTCGCACGCTGGGGAGTAGCGGCTGGGCCACAAGCCGTACTTGAGGCCGGTTTAATCGAGCAACTCCAAGCCCGAGGGCATATTGTGCGCCCGCCGACTTGGGTAGAATTTAGCAAAGCCGAGCGCACCCGCGACAGTGTTACGAATTTGGCGCGAATCTCGGCCCATCAGTCAGATTTAATTGCCCAAGCATTTGCCGATAACGCCGATTATGTTATTTGCCTCGAAGGTAATTGTTGCCATGCGCCCGGTGCGATGGGTGGCACCATACGTGCCACTCCCAGCCATCGCGCTGGCATTATTTGGTATGACGCTCACGGCGATATGCATACCATGCAAACGAGCGGCAGCGGTATGTTAGGGGGTATGCCTTTTGCTGTAATTATGGGCTGGGAATTTGACGATTGGCGCGAGGCATCGGGTATTGCCGCCGGTGTGCCAGTTAACGCCACTGCCCTTATCGGCGCAAGTGACCTTGATGTAGAGGAGATTGCTGCCATTGAAACCCATCATATGCCTCATTTACACGCCGCCGACATGACAGCGCCCCATACCCGGGCGCGAATGGAATCTGTGCTTAAGCCATTGGCAGCGAATGCGGATGCTTGGTATTTGCATTTTGATATTGATGTTTCGGGGCCAGAAGAAGTGCCGGGTGCGCATACGCCAGCCCCCCATTGGCCAGCCCGCAGTGAATTAATTGAGGCAGTAGCGACGACGGCCCGCGTTTTGCCCGTTAAAGTTTTTGGCCTTGCCGCCTATAACCCCGGCACCGATCTCGAACGAAAAGGGGCTAAGCTAGGGGTCGAATTGGTATTGGCAGCCGTTGACGCGGCGTAATCTGTTTTAATCGTGGTTTAAAAGAAGAAACCTGCATTTGGGTTGCCAAGTGCAGGTTTCTTCTTTTGGAGCAAAAATTAACCCAAACTAATTCTTTAACAAACTAGGAACGAAAGGAATAAAGAATTTTAGCGGCTCTAAACGCACGATAAAGGTCGCGACAGTATTTGCGCGATTTGTCTCGTATGTCGTTGTGGATGCAGTCACAGATGTATTGATATTGGTTGAATCAATTGGGCGCATAGTGACAGATAATTCATCGAATTGCCCAGATACCAAAGTGCCAGTGATATTACACACAATCGTGCCGCCAATATCGCCCACCGATGGCATGGTTGGGCACGTAATGCCGCTGCCGCGAGTCACCCCTTGAAATGAGGCATTTGTAGGCAAGGTATTGGTAAAAACCAAACCACTGGCTGTGGTCACACTATTATTTAAGATACGAATGGTATAGCTAAAAATCGTGCTGGGTGAGCCATTGGTTGGCCCGCTGATGCTGGCAACAATGTCGGTGGGGGTTGATGGGGTGGCGGTTGCTAACGGTGTTGGGGTTATGGTTGGGGTTGAGGTCGCAAATCCGGGTCTTGGGGTTGGCGTAGGGGTTGCCTCACCAAAACGTATAGTAGCCCCTTCAGAACTACTGCCAGAAAAACCTAGAATTTCAGAACCCGTCCAAGTCGCTTGATGATATATTACGTCTGAATCTGCAGGTTTACTGATGCTAATAGGGCCACGACTATATATTGTAGTTGAACCAACGGGTAATGTAATCAATGACCCCGCAAATATATTACTCCCATTAGCAACTAAAGTATGTGTATATAAAGTAGTATCTCCAATATTTTTTGCCGCATAGCAAAATTTAATCGGTGTGCCTGATACGATCGTTATATTATCAGATGACGCCGTCGCACAATCACTTCCGGTTGTTAAATATACATTTAGCTGAATAGCAGGTTTCGGGGAAATAAATAGAACAGAGGCCTGTGCCGATGAAGTTAATGGGGAAGCCAGTAATGCATTTGCAACTGCATGTTCTGCCGTAACAATTGCAGTATTCGTTATTGTACTTGTAACTAATTCATAAACCAGCACACCTGTAAGGGTTGTATTTCTGGGCAAATTCGAGGGAAATATAAGATTTGTTCGTGCTCCAATAGCGGCGACTTTGTTATCGCTAAGACCAGTAATCGTAATTGGAACATTACCAGTGTTTACAATCTTATAACAATATACAGCGACTGGCGCAGTACCTAAAGGAATAGTAAGTGTATTTGTTGCGCTACATGATGCACTTAAGCCTACCGTTTTGATTAAGCCAACTGCCGGGGACATTACATATGCAGTCACTGTATTTGTAACAACATAAGGGACGAAACCATTCCCACTTGGGATATTTCCGCTAAATGTCACAACCACTGTTTTATTTATATTGCCAGTAGGGGATATTGAATTATAAAAAGTAATTGGCGTTCCAATTGTAAACGGTCCAGGAACCGAATTTGAGCTACCAAGGGAATCAATAATATTATAACCAGAAGGAAACGTATAAGAACCACTATTCGTTAAAAAATAGCAATAAACAATTGCGCTTGTTGGCGCCACCGGCGATGCATCAGTCGCAATCGGGGTGCCGCTACACGTATTATCGGCATATACCCCCGCCGAAATTGTTACTGCATCTGGCGCTTGCGCAGATCCAATCGCATCGACCTCCTTCATCAGCGACTGCACCGGCTGAATAAGAAACAAGCAAGCAATTGCCAGAGACCCCAACGCCCCTAACACCAAGCTTTTTAGAATATTTTGATTTATTTTTGACTTCATCATAATAGGCCTCATTAGTAACTAATATTTTGCAGAAGCAACCAAGGTGTTTTTACACTTAGACTAAAAGTATTAATCGACTTGGTATCTTATAATCCTTCGCCCAAAGAATTGACAAATTTCGTCTCACTTAGAACAAGAATGATTATACTGACCTCCAAAAGTTTTATCTCACTATTTGTTGACAAAAAACAGGCCCTGTAATCTTGTTTGCCACCACCATCACCCCCACCCAAAAACATATTACCGCTATCGATGGGTTACGTGCTATTGCGGTCATGAGTGTCTTTCTTTTTCATTTGCGGGTTCCCGGCTTCGAATGGGGATCGTCTGGCGTGCAGCTCTTTTTTGTTATTTCAGGTTTTTTAATCACAGGGATTTTGATCGATACGATTGATCATCCTCATTATTTTCGCCATTTTTATATCCGGCGATCATTGCGTATCTTCCCGATCTATTACCTTACGCTCATTTTATTACTCATTTGGGGGATTATTCGCGGCTACGATGTTGTGCCGCAATATTTAACCTACTTTTTCACTTACACTCAAAATTACATCCAAGCCTATTACAAATATCAATTGGGTTATTGGATCATGTTGCCCCATACTTGGTCATTGGCAATCGAAGAACAGTTTTATGTCATTTGGCCGTTATTGCTTTTTATCTTACGCCCCAAACGATTACCAGCCCTATGTTTATTTCTGATCGCAACCGCCATTATTTGGCGAGTCGTTACCTCTGAATATTCAGATTTTGCGATTAAAACATGGATTTATGATTTTGCCTTGCCCAGCCATATTGATACCTTGGCAGTTGGTGGCCTTATTACATGGGGGGTGCGGCGATTCAAGCGCCAAACCATGCTAATGGCGGGGGTGATTGGCATCGTGAGCGGTGGCGCATTTTGTTTTTTACTCCCCAAATTACTCACACCCACCTCAGCCAATTATTGGTTTTGGGCACGCAATATGAGCTATTATTTAGGTGGCACCGCCTTATCTTTATTTTATGGGGGATGTCTCTTGTTTGCTATTTACAACGTCACCCCCATTAGTAGCTTGCTTAATATGCGTTGGCTACGCTATATTGGCAAAATTAGCTACGGCATTTATCTTTATCACATGATTATTCATGTGATGACATCCAATGTATTGCGTCCAATTATCAACCTATTTCCTACCGACTGGCAAACCATCAGTAGCAACATATTACAAATTATCATCACCTTTATCGTGGCAACACTGTCTTGGGTCATGATCGAACAGCCAATCAACCGCCTTAAAGATCGTTTCGCCGCTTATTCATCTCACAAAGCAAGCTCTTAGAGTTGCGTTACAATTAAAAACGACCCCACACCTGCGTTGTATATCAAGAAAGGGTATAAATCTTTCTTGGTATTGTTAATTATTTTCGCAAAATTATCAGTTGACATAAAAAAGTTAATATTGTTATGGCTAAGGAACTTACACTTGCGCCCGATCGTTGCTTTGAGGGCGACCCAAAGCGCAAGGAAATTGCGGCTTATCTATATTCGCAAATTCGCAGCTTACCCCTCATTTGCCCACACGGGCATGTCGATCCGCGTGTTTTAGCCGATCCAGATTATTCATTCGGCACCCCCAGCGATCTATTCATCGTTCCTGATCATTACCTTTTCCGAATGTTGTATTCGCAGGGAATTTCATTAGAAAGCCTTGGGGTAAAACCCCGTGAGAACATCAATAAAAATACGATTGCCGCCGAAACCGATTCGCGTCGCATTTGGCAACTATTTGCCGATAATTATTATCTTTTTCGCGGCACACCTTCACGTTTGTGGCTCGACCAAGAGCTGTATGAAATTTTTGGCGTGCGCAAAAAATTAAATAGCCTCACCGCCCAATCTATTTACGATCAAATTGCCGAAAAACTAGCCACCCCAGCTTTTCGCCCACGCACCCTGTTTGATCAATTTAATATCGAAGTGCTCGCAACCACCGATGCCGCAACCGATACCCTCGAACACCATAAAACCATTCGCGCCTCAGGCTGGCAGGGAAAAATCATCCCAACCTTTCGCCCCGACGGTGTCATCAATCTCGATGCTCCGGATTGGCGTAACAATATTGACAAACTGAGCGAAGTTAGTGGCATCGATGCCACTGATTACGGCTTATTTATACGGGCCTTAGAGCAACGCCGCGATTATTTTAAACAAATGGGGGCCACCGCCACCGATCACGCCGCCCGCACCCCCTACACCGCCGCACTCGACCCGATTGATGCCAATGTCATTTATCAACGGGCGCTCAAAGGCGACCTCAGCCCCGCCGATACTGAACGGTTTACCGCCCATATGCTGATGGAAATGGCTCGGATGAGTTGTGACGATGGCCTCGTCATGCAACTTCATGTAGGGTCATCACGCAATCACAACGATAGTATTTTTGAATATTTTGGAGCCGATAAAGGCGCCGATATTCCATTGCAAACCGAATTTACACGCAACTTACGCCCTTTGCTTAACAAGTTTGGTAATGACCGTCGCTATGCCTTATTGCTGTTTACCTTAGATGAAACAACCTATGGCCGTGAGCTTGCGCCCTTGGCTGGGCATTACCCAGCCGTCAAACTCGGCCCACCTTGGTGGTTTTTCGACAGTGTCAATGGTATGAGTCATTATTTTGACTTGGTGATGGAAACCGCCGGCATTTACAATACCGCAGGCTTCAATGATGACACCCGCGCCTTTTGCTCCATCCCGGCCCGCCATGATGTATGGCGACGGGCCTGCGCTAACTGGCTAGCTGACATGATCACACTTGGCTTGGTTGATATGGACGATGCCGAAGCCATGATGATCGAATTGGCCTATGGGTTAGCAAAACGAGCTTATCGTTTATAAGTTAAAAAAATATTTAGCCCAAATTCCTAAGAGATGAAGGCCATCTGCACCACAATTTATTCATAGGATACCAATATAATTAAAAATTATGAGTTACCAAGATACACAACTGCTGATTAGTAATCAATGGCGTCAAGCTGCAAATGGGAAAACCTTACCCGTAATAAACCCTGCAAATGGACAAGAAATTGGACGGGTAGCCTATGCTGAAAAACCCGATTTTGATGCAGCAATAGCAGCAGCAGAACAAGGTTTTGAAATCTGGCGAAACACCCCCGCAGTCGAGCGACAAAAAGTGATGCGCAGTGCTGCACAATTACTCAGCGAGCGTGTTGACGCGATTGCGGTGCTGATGACACTTGAAAATGGCAAACCACTGGCTGAATCGAAAGCAGAAGTTATAGGAGCAGTTGATACCCTCAATTTTTTTGCCGATGAGGGTCGACGGGTCTACGGGCGAATTGTTCACCCACGCACAATGAATGTGCAAATGCAGGTTTTAAAACAACCGGTCGGTGTAGTAGCAGCCTTTACCCCTTGGAATTTTCCAATCAACCAAATTATTAGAAAGATGGGGGCTGCCCTTGCCACAGGTTGCGCGATCATCGTAAAAGCACCCGAAGAAACCCCAGCATCACCAGCAGCACTGCTCAAATGCTTTGTAGATGCAGGGATACCAGCAGGTGTAGTTGGGCTACTCTATGGCATCCCCTCCGAAATCTCAAGCTATTTAATTTCGCATCCAGCAATCCGAAAAATTAGTTTTACAGGCTCAACCGCCGTTGGCAAAATGTTAGCGGCAATGGCAGGCCAACATATGAAACGTATCACAATGGAATTGGGCGGGCATTCACCTGTGATCGTTTGTGATGATGCCAATATCGATCTAGCCGTCAAAGCATCTGCTGGGGCTAAATTTCGCAATGCTGGGCAGGTATGCATCTCGCCCACACGCTTTCTCGTTCATAACAGCATTAAAGATGAATTTATTCGTAAATTTGTGGCTTTTACAGGCAAAATCAAGCTAGGTGATGGCTTAACAGAAGGCACAACAATGGGACCATTGGCAAATACCCGCCGTTTAGATGCCATGCACAAAATTATGACAGATATTCGTGCCAAAGGTGGTAAGATCGAAACCGGCGGAGAACGGATTGGTGAAGTGGGGAACTTTTTTGCCCCGACTGTAATCAGCGATGTTCCTCTTGATGCCTCTTTGTTTAATGATGAGCCATTTGGACCAATCGCTGGCATTCGCGGTTTTGATCGGTTAGATGAGGCCATTGCCGAAGCAAACCGACTCCCCTATGGATTAGCCAGTTATGCATTTACTAGCTCACTCAAACACCAACATATGTTGGCGCAAAATATTCAAGCAGGCATGTTATGGATTAATCAACCAGCGGCAGCAGTAGCCGAAATGCCTTTTGGCGGGGTCAAAGACTCAGGCTTTGGCAGTGAGGGTGGCCCCGAAGCATTGGACGCATATCTAAATACCAAATCTGTATCAACTGTTATGGTTTAATACTAAACGGATTTAATAGATATAGCCAAACTAAAACAGCGAATAATCGGACTAATCCTCATCGTTACAATCTACATATTACCTATTATGCGTAAATATATTGACATTCACCTAAACGAACACAAAATTGATGTGCGCGAGATTGATAAAGAAGAATCGGTTAAGGCCGGGCGTTGGCTCATTGCCCAAAAATTGTTAGAGATGGGGGCAGCCAGCGCCGATCCACTTGGCCCCAACAACCCACTCATCTTCTCGGCAGGGCCATTTGCGGGCAGCAGCTTTAGCAATGCCAACCGCACGAGCGTTGGCTGCAAAAGCCCATTAACCGGCGGCATTAAAGAAGCCAACGGCGGCGGCACGTTTGGTTATGGCATGGGCCAACTTTATATCAGCACCATCGTGTTACATGGGCAATCAACCAACTGGGTGGTGCTGCACTTTAAAAAAGATGGCAGCATCGAGTTTGACGATGCAAGCCCTTATTTGGGCAAAGGCAATATGGAAGTTGCAAAAATGCTTTATGCCAAATATGGCAAAAAGACCGCGCTAGGGTTATGTGGGCCAGTGGGTGAATATGAGGGCTTGCTGGCCGGCATCGCCTTTAGCGACACCGATGGTCGTCCATCACGCCTAGCCGCCCGAGGCGGCGTTGGGGCGGTCATGGGCAGCAAAAAAATCAAGGCCATTGTTTTTGACCTCGACAAAACTCCCCAATTTCACGATCCCAAAGGTGTGCGTGATGCCGTCAAAGATTATGCCAAAATGTTGCTAGCTGACTCAGTGGTCACGGGCTTTTATGCCGCCGTTGGCACAATGGGCATGGCCGATTTTCAAAATATGATCGGTGGCTTGCCAGTGCGCAACTTTAGCAGTGGGCAATTTGCCAATACCAAAGCTGGCGAAACTTTTAAGATGGGCGGCGACTACATCGGCCCGCTCAACACCAGCCGCGGCGGCGAGCAAACCCACGCCTGTATGCCCGGCTGCACCATTCAGTGCAGCAATGTCTATTTTGATGCCAACGGCAAAGAAGTTGTATCGCCGGTTGAATATGAAACGTTGGGCTTGCTTGGCACAAACTGTGGCATTGGCGACCCCGATGATTTGGCGCAATTGAATTATTTGGCCAATGATCTGGGCATCGACACCATTGAAGCTGGCGGAACCGTTGGCGTGTTGATGGAAGCTGGGCTGGCCGAATTTGGTGATGTGAAATTTGCCGCCAAAGTGATGGCCGAGTTATACAAAGGCAGCAGCGATGGCAAAATTTGGGCGCAAGGTGCGGCACGGGTTGGCGAACATTACAACGTTAAGCGGGTGCCCGTCATCAAAAAGCAAACCATCAGCGCCTACGACCCACGTGTCGTCGAAGCCACCGGCATTGCCATGATGGCGACGGCGCAAGGGGCCGATCACACCGTTGGCAATTTGCCCCGCCTAAAAACCCGCGATATGGATTTGGCGAAGATGATCGAGTTGAGCATTGCCGATCAAGTTAAGGTGGCAGCGACCGATTCACTGGGCTTGTGCATTTTCGGGCGCACCGTTACCACCACCCAATTGCCCTTCATCGTCAATGCGATTAATGCCGCGCATAACACCGCGCTTACCGAACAATTCTTCTACGATCTCGGCACCGAAACCTTGATCAACGAGCATAAATTCAACCTCGCGGCTGGGTTCACCGCCGCCGATGATGAACTGCCCGAATTTTTCTACACCGAGCCAGTCGCGCCCACCAATCACACCGCCCGTTTTCATGGGGCAGAAGTGCATGGGATGTATGACAAGTTGGTTGTCAATTAACTTTAAATTAATAATATTAAGTTAGAAAAGACATATGCCGATTTGACGATATCTGCTTTTGCGGTATGCAAAAGCAGATATCGTCAAATCGGCGAAAATTGGTCTTACCCCGATTAAATCACTTACATAATGACCACTATGCTTGATCGCCCCGAATCTTTGGGCGAACGCCTTGCCAACACCCTAAGTCATGGCTTGGGTTTTTTAGCCGCGCTTATCGCTGCCCCAATTCTCATTAGCGCCGCAATACAACGCGGCAGCCCAAGTTTTGTGTTGGGGGCCACCATTTATGCCATCACTTTGGCATTATTGTTTTGTGCCTCAACCATATATCACGCTGTGCCACCCGGACGTTTAAAAAACAAATTACAAGTGCTCGACCATGCCGTGATCTTTTTGTTTATCGCTGGAACCTATACGCCTTTTACCTTGGGGGTATTAAATGGAATTTGGGGCTGGGTTTTACTAGGCATAGTCTGGGGCATTGCTTTCGCAGGGGTGATATTCAAATTAATCGGTGGGGCGGTGCGTTATCTTAAAATTTCAACCGCGCTTTATTTGATCATGGGCTGGCTCATTTTGTTGGTGCTATACCCGATGTGGGAGCAAATGCCATTGGCCGGCATGTTATGGTTGTTAGCCGGTGGCATTGCTTTTACAACTGGCATCATCTTTTTTATTGCCGATCGCCCCTACGATCATTTTGTGTGGCATTTGTTTGTGCTCACAGGGGTCACTTGTCATTTTTTTGCTGTGCTATGGCACGCCGCCTAACGTATGAATAACAAACACTTCGATGTTGCCGTCATTCGGCGCGATTTCCCCATTTTGTCTGAGCAGGTTAATGGCCGCCCAGTGGTCTTTTTAGATAGCGCTGCGTCATCGCAAAAACCAACCCAAGTGCTAGACGCGATGTCATCTGTCTACCGCCATCAATATGCCAATGTGCATCGCGGTGTTTATCAATTTAGCGAAGCCGCCACTGCCCAATATGATGAAGCGCGGGTCAAAATTGCAAAATTTATTGGCGCACCCGCGCCCGAAAATATTATCTTCACCCGCAATGCCACCGAATCGCTCAATTTGTTAGCCTATTCATATGGTCGGCATTTTTTAAAAGCTGGCGATGAAGTATTGATCACCGAATTAGAACATCACGCCAATTTTGTGCCTTGGTTTTATTTGGCCCAAGAAAAAGGCATTGTGGTCAAATGTATTCCACTCACACCAAACGGGCAGTTAGACCTAAGCAAACTCGATGGCTTGTTAAATGAACGAACCAAACTGGTTAGTTTTGCGCATGTCTCAAATGTGCTGGGCACAATCACTGACCCCGCACCACTCATTCAACGCGCCCACGCCATTGGCGCAAAAGTCATCATCGATGGCTCACAAGCCGTTCCGCATATGCCAGTGAATGTGGCTGCCCTCGATTGCGATTTTTATGCTTTTTCGGGTCACAAAATGCTAGGGCCAACCGGCATCGGCGTGCTTTATGGCAAACCTGAATTATTAGATGCCATGCCACCTTTTATGACCGGCGGCGATATGATTAGCTATGTCGGGTTCGACACCATTCGCTGGAATGAGGTGCCGCTAAAATTTGAAGCCGGAACCCCCGCCTTTGTCGAAGCCATTGGCTTGGGGGCCGCCGTTGATTATTTGTCGCAACTTGGCATGGAGGCTGTGCGAGCACATGAACACGAAATCACCAGTTATGCGCTTGAGCGCGTGGCCGAAATTCCCGGCGTGACCATTTATGGCCCAACCGACACGGCTATTCGCGGTGGCGTAGTGACATTTAATGTCGATAAAATTCACCCTCATGACCTAGCAACGTTGCTTGATCAAGAAGGGGTCGCCATTCGGGCTGGGCATCATTGCGCCCAACCGCTACACCAACGGTTGGGGCTGCCTGCAACCGCCCGCGCCAGTTTTTATGTTTATTCACAACCACACGAAGTAGATGCATTGGTTGAAGCGATTTACAAAGCCAAAGCAACACTACAACGCAAACGCTAGGAGCTTTAGCAATGAATGATATTTATCGTGATCAAATGCTTGATCATTTTGAAAACCCGCGCCACTGGGGTAGCCTAACCCCAGCCCATGGAACCCATGAAGATTGCAACCCATTGTGTGGCGATTGTATTCGTATTGACGTTAAATTAAGTGAAGATGGACAAACCCTAACCGATGCCATGTTTAATGGTCAAGGGTGTATTGTCAGCCAAGCCTCGGCATCCATGTTGTTAGAAGATACAGTTGGTAAACCCATTACCAGTGTCGCCACCCTTGCGCCTGAATATTTGTTAAAGTTAATCGGTGCGCCGCTTACCCCAGCCCGTGTTAAATGTGCCTTGTTGTCACTCAAAGTGCTCAAAAGCGCTTTGCATAACGCGGCGACATAGCATATCTTCTCAATAAAAAAGCTCAATTGTCGAAATTTTTTCAACAATTGAGCTTTTTGTATGCAATGAGACGATAAAGTGAAAACTAGACCGCGTCTTTTAAGCCCTTTAAGGCACGTACGCGCACACTGGCGCGGACTGGCTTGGCCGCCACAACCATAGGCTTGCCGTTGAATGGATTAATGCTAGCGCGTTCCTTTGTGGCAGGTCGTTGACCAATCGAGATCTTCAACACGCCGGGCAACACAAATACCTTATTCCCGTCTTTGCTCATTTCGCTCTTCATCAAATCAGTTAGCGCATCAAGCATAGCATCTGCATCTTTTTTGCTGACATCGCATTTCTCTGCAATTCTTGCGACAATATCAGCCTTATTGAGTGGTTTATTTGACATTTTAATTGAAATTCCCTCCCATTATTTAACTAAAAATGGTAAATCAATATTAACACATCATTTTTGCTTGCACACACGATTTTATTGAGTGGCAAGGCACTTTTTTTACGTTATACAGTCACATCAATGCACCAATAATTGCACAAAAATATTAATGTTTAAACCCAATTGCAGCTAACCGTTATTTATTCATTTTGCGGCAAAAACTTATTTTTGCTGATTTCATGATCTATCCCTAAATGCTACGTAGTTAGGGATAGATCATGAAATCGGCACTTCATCTTTTAGGAATTTTGGCTAAGCTAACGCAAGCGCAAATTTACCGAGTTAATTTGCGGTGGGTTAAGCGATGTGGTGTTTCTGCAGCTTTGCCTAAACGTTTGCGGCGATCTTCTTCATAATCGCTACAATTGCCCAAGAAAAAGGTGACGCTACCATCATCTTCAAAAGCCAAAATGTGCGTGGCGACACGATCAAGGAACCAGCGATCATGGCTGATGATCATGGCACAACCGGCAAAGCTTTCAATCGATTCTTCAAGCGCCCGCATCGTATTAACGTCGATGTCATTTGTCGGTTCGTCGAGCAATAACACATTGCCGCCAGCCTTTAAGGTTTTGGCTAAATGAACCCGATTACGTTGCCCACCCGATAAGGCCTTTACCTTGAGTTGTTGATCGGCCCCCAAAAAGTTGAAACCTGCCACATAGGCGCGGCTGTTCATCTTGCGGGTTCCCATTGTCAAAAGCTCTTCGCCGCCGCTAATTTCTTGCCACACATTGTTTTCGCCATTGAGCGAATCCCGGCTTTGATCAACATAAGCCAGCTTAACTGTTGAGCCAATTTTGACTGTGCCTTTATCGGGTTGCTCTTGGCCTGTGATCATGCGGAATAAGGTGGTTTTACCAGCGCCGTTTGGCCCAATTACCCCAACAATAGCGCCGGGTGGAATGGCGAAGCTGAGATTTTCATACAACATCACATCGCCATAGCCTTTGCTAACGTTGTTAAATTCAATCACTACATCACCCAAGCGTGGGCCGGGCGGAATGTAGATTTCGAGTTCTTCGCGGCGTTTTTCGCTCTCTTGGCTAAGCAATTGCTCATAAGCATTAACACGGGCTTTGCCTTTTGATTGGCGAGCACGCGGCGACATTTGAATCCACTCTAATTCGCGTTCGAGTGTCTTTTGGCGCTTGGCTTCGGTCTTTTCTTCTAATGCCAAACGGCGTTGCTTTTGGGCCAACCACGATGAATAATTGCCTTTGTAAGGAATGCCATAACCACGATCAAGTTCAAGGATCCATTCTGCCGCGTTATCGAGAAAATAACGGTCGTGGGTGACGGCGACCACAGTCCCTTTATAGTCACGCAAATGACGCTCAAGCCATGCCACCGATTCTGCATCAAGGTGGTTGGTTGGCTCGTCGAGCAGCAGAATGTCAGGTTCGGTTAACAAAAGGCGGCATAGCGCCACGCGGCGCTTTTCGCCACCCGAAAGTTGGGTGACTGGGGCATCGCTGGGCGGGCAACGCAATGCTTCCATCGCCAAATCAAGCTTTGCATCCAAATTCCAAGCATCATGCTTGTCTAGATCATCTTGAAGTTTGCCTTGCTGCTCGATTAATTTGTCGAAATCAGCATCGGGGTCGTTAAATTTCTCGCTAATTTCTTCAAATTCTTTGAGTTTATCGACGATGGGTTGAACGGCTTCTTCGACGCATTGTTTTACATTTTTGTTGGGGTCGAGATATGGCTCTTGCTCCAAAAGGCCGCGAGTATAGCCTTTGAGCAGCATGGTTTCGCCGATATAAGCATCGTCGGTGCCAGCC
>CAZLOF010000003.1:0-2738 GCA_964560745.1 uncultured Thermoflexus sp. | reverse complement strand
AATAAAAACCGAGCGAAATATCGCGTAGCACTTGTTTTTGGGGTGGATGGATGCGCCCAACGCGCGTCATTGAATAGATAATTTGATTAGTTTCAGTTGCCATTGGGGAATTTTTAAATTACAGTCCGATTACACATTGCAGAATTTAGGGCTTGCCAGTATGATATTTAAGTTTTAACCACTTGACCTGTCCCAAATTTAGAGTTTCAGGTATGAATTGTATACTGAACACAGTCAGCAATTGTCGGTTTGGCTAAAAACCGATTTTGTCACCCATTCGCATCGCCTCAAAAACAAGGGTAAATAAAACAAATTTTTGCTAAACTCACGATATGACCATTGGGGTTTACCCTGAATGATTGAGATAAAACAAGATACATATCATGCAATATCAATTTGAAGGGCGCTTGACCGCACGCGATTGCAAACGCCATATTCCGCATCCATTCACCTTACCGGCCAATATTCATCAAATCACGGTTCGTTTTCGTTTTACCCCGCATCGGGTTAACGAAATGAATAATATGATCACGCTAACCATCTTCGACCCATGCGGGTGGCGCGGGTCTGGGCATCGGCATGGCATGGAACATGTTGTGCAAATTTCAGCGCAAGCCGCGACACCCGGCTATATGCCCGGCCCAATCAAAGCGGGTGAATGGGTGGTGCAACTTGACACCCATATGATTATGCCCGGCGAAGACGTTTACTATCAGTTAGAGGTCACTTGTGTGCAACAGGGGCTGGATGAAATCGTGCAAGCCAGATCAAGCGCTGATATACAGGCTGCGGTGTCCACAAAAGCAGGCTGGTATCGAGGTGATTTACACAGTCACACCCACCATTCTGACGCTGGCAACCGCACAGTGGCAGAATTAATTCAAACCGCGCGTGATTATCAGCTCGACTTTATCTTTCTTAGCGATCACAATACGATTGCAGGTTTAGCCGAGATGGATGCTGCAACAAGTGAAACCTTGCTAACGGCTGGGGGGCTAGAGTTGACCACATTTTGGGGTCATGCCTTGGTGTTAGGAACCCGCGAATGGATAGATTGGCGGGTGCGTCCCGGCACGGGTGAGATGGCTCGTATTGCCACCGAGGCTTATGAGGCAGGGCATGTTTACATCATTGCCCACCCATTAACCATTGGCGACCCACTTTGCACCGGCTGCGCATGGCGCTATGGCGAAATGATGCCCGGCCCCGCCCGTTTGGTCGAGATTTGGAATGGGGTTTGGGAGGATTATGCCAACAATGAGAAAGCCCTATCGTTGTGGTATGACTGGCTCAACCAAGGGCTGCGTATTACGGCGACAGCCGGTAGCGACAGCCACAACGCGGCTAAATATGCCGCCAAGCCCGGTTTTAGCATCATTCAGGCCGAAGCCTTGACACAATCTGCCCTATTAGCGGGGTTACGGGCTGGGCGTGTTTATTTAAGCCGTGGGCCACAACTACATTTTGAAGCTCACACGCCACAAGATCACGTTTTTGGAATAGGCGACACGGTAAGTCAACCCGCTACATTTGTAGCACGTTGGGCTAACGCCGAGCCAAATGCCCAATTGCGTGTCATGGCAAATGGGCGATTGTTACACCAAGTTGCCGCAGCCAGCCAAGGCGAATTTGTGTGGGAACTGCGCCCAGATATGGCGGATTGGCTTGTGATCGAATTGCGTGATAGCAATGGGAATATGCTGGCCGTCACAAACCCTATTTATTTAACCATGCCTTAAGTGAGAAGCTACCTTTTTGCTTTAAAATCATGATCTAATGAAATAACACAATATCAACAGTGATATTGTCAGTATTTACACGCATGACTTTACATAATCAACCTTCTACGATGTGGGATCGTTACACCCAATACGGTCAATTGATGTTTAAACGGGCCATTGGCGACAGCCCTGAAATGGAATCGGCTAAATCGGCAGCAAAAGTAATCAAGCCTCATATTCAACCCAATGATTCAATTCTCGATGTCGGTTGTGGGGTTGGGCATTATTTGCGCAGCTTAAAACGCGAAATCGAAGTGCCATTTCATTACACAGGGGCAGATGCAACCGCCTCATATGTGGCATTGGCGCAACAGGCGTGGGCCAACACCGCCAATGTTCAATTTAAGCAAGCAAACATTTTTAACCTGCCCTTTGCCGACAATGAATTTGATATAGTGATGTGCAACAATGTGTTGTTACATCTGCCATCGGTGCAAATACCGCTCAATGAGTTGACACGAGTAGCAAAACGTTTGGTATTGGTGCGAACTTTAATCGGCGATCGCTCATTTCGTATTCAAGATGTGCAAAGCCGTGAACGTTGCCCGGATTTATTTCAAGGCAATGCCGATGATTTAGAGTTTAACGCAGACGGCGAGCCAACTTCGGCCATTTGGTATAACATTTATAGCAAAAATTATGTGCAACAAGTGTTAATGCGCCGCGCCGATGTTAAATCGGTTGATATTTGGGAAGACACCGATTTTGATGCGAGCAAAATCAATGCCGAAGTTGGGCGCGATAAAGCCCAACATGGCGTAACCCAAGCAATGGGGCGTATTCAAAGCAATGGTTATATGCTCATGCCTT
Source organism: uncultured Thermoflexus sp. (assembly GCA_964560745.1). Lineage (GTDB taxonomy): Bacteria > Chloroflexota > Anaerolineae > J036 > Brachytrichaceae > AQU-03. The sequence goes on along the minus strand of CAZLOF010000003.1, from coordinate 147 downwards.
GGGGGTATGCTTTAGTTCGAAAATAAATAAGGAACGCCGTCAAGATGACAGCGTTCCTTATTTAATTACAAAACCATCGTCGAGTGCTTGCCCATTGGCTACTGCGCTAATGGGCAATCGTTGGCCTGTGCCAGCATGATATAACCC
>CAZLOF010000002.1:7918-30462 GCA_964560745.1 uncultured Thermoflexus sp. | reverse complement strand
CCCAGCAACGCCTACAATTTGCCCAATTTTGCGCACAAAATGCGACTTGGCTCGATGATTATGCGCTGTTTATGGCTGTAAAAGATGCGCATGGTGGGCAAGCATGGAACACTTGGAACGCCGATATTCGAGACCGTCATCCATCTGCGCTTATCACATGGCGAATGAAATTAACTTCGACGATTGAAATGTGGAAGTTTTTTCAATGGAAATTTTTTGACCAATGGACTTGGCTAAAAAGCTACGCCAATAATAAGGGGGTTCAAATCATTGGCGATATCCCTATTTTTGTGGCCTTTGATAGTGCCGATGCTTGGGCCAACCGTGAGCAATTTTTTATTGATGAGAGCGGCAACCCCACCGTGATTGCGGGCGTGCCTCCTGATTACTTTAGCCCAACCGGGCAACGCTGGGGCAACCCACTCTATCGGTACGATGTGATGCAAGCGCGTGGGTTTGATTGGTGGATTGATCGGGTGCGGGCCGCCTTGGCCTTATATGATCGTGTGCGCATCGATCATTTTCGTGGTTTCGAGGCCTATTGGGAAGTGCCAGCCAGCGAACCCACCGCCATGATTGGGCAATGGGTCAAAGCACCCGGGCAAGCCTTGTTTGAGGCGATCAGCCAAAAAATATCGGCCACGTTGCCAATCATTGCCGAAGACTTGGGGGTAATCACCCCCGAAGTAGAGGCCTTGCGCGATGGCTTTAACTTGCCCGGCATGAGGGTATTGCAATTTGCCTTTGTGGCCGACACCTCATCGAGCTTTTTGCCGCACAACTTTGTGCGCAATTGTGTCGCTTACGCTGGCACGCATGATAACGACACCACCGTCGGCTGGTGGGAGAAATTGGAGGATGCCCCACGCCAACAAGTTTTAAACTATATTGGCAAAACCAACCGCGAGAAGGTCGATAAAACCATTCATTGGGATATGGCGCGGCTGTTGATGATGTCGGTAGCCGACACAATTGTGCTAACGCTACAAGATGTGCTGGGGCTAGGGTCTGAGCATCGCATGAATTTGCCCGGCAAGCCCGATGGCAACTGGGCTTGGCGCTTCACGCCCGATCAATTAACCCCTGAGCTAACGGCCCAAATTCGTAGCATGACCGAAACCTATGCCCGGGGTTAATGGTTAATGGTCAATGGTTAATGGTTAATGGTTAATGGTTAATGATAACCATTAACCATTAACCATTAATCATTAGCGTCCGCCAAACATGCCGCCGAGCATGCCACCGAGGCCGCCGAGCATACCGCCACCGGCGCTGCTTTCGCCATCGCCACCGAGGAAAGTATCAACTTGCCCAGCGATTGGGGCTGGCAATTTGGTCTTGAGAAACTCAATACCGGCATCAACAGCACTTTCGGCTTGTTCTTGCGACAAGTTAGCCTTGCTCATAATAATTTGAAGAAGTTGTTCGCGTATATTCATTTTTTCACCTTTATTAATCTTTACTGAGATTTTATGCTATTGTAATTCAACAATTTATGAAAAAGGTTAAGTGATGCTTAGGCTTTAATCGCCAAAGCCACCCGCCCCTGATTTTGATCTAAGCGTAATCGCGCTTCGGTGGGTGTGCAACCCGATAACGCCACGACAATCGCCGTTTTTACATCGCCGCATAACTCAAGCAAGCGCTGCGATTCATCTGGCGACACACCTGTCGCGGCCTCAACAATGCGCCGAGCACGATCGCGTAGCTTAACATTGGTCGGCATCAAATCAACCATAAGATTGCCATAGGTTTTGCCCAATTTAATCATCACTGCCGTGCTAATCATATTTAGCGCCATTTTGGTCGCCGTGCCAGCCTTCATCCGAGTCGAGCCGGTAATGACTTCGGGGCCAGTCAATAATGCAATCTTAACTTCAGCGGCATCATGCACGGTAGATGGAATTGGGCTACAACATAAACTAATTGTCAAACCGCCGCGAGCACGGGTTTCATCGAGCGCACCCACCACGTAAGGGGTGCGTCCGCTAGCAGCGATGCCGATAACCGAATCAAGCGCCGTCACCTGCAATTCGGCGATATCGCGTTGCCCCAATGCTGGTTGATCTTCGGCCCCTTCAACCGCCTTAAACATCGCGCCATCGCCCCCGGCAATGCGCCCAATCACCCAACTAGGTGGCACACTAAAGGTCGGCGGCATTTCTGAGGCATCGACCACGCCCAAGCGCCCCGATGTGCCCGCCCCGACATAAATCAGCCGCCCACCCTGCCGCATCCGCATCACAATGCCATCTACTGCCTGAGCAATCGCTTTGATAGCGGCCTCTACTGCTATAGGCACATGCTTGTCTTCGTCGTTAATCAGTTGCAAAATCTCTGTCGTGCTGCGATGGTCAATATCGTGGCTGGCAGCGTTACGGGTTTCGGTAAGTGGGAGTGTATGTGACATCAGCTTTATTAAAGTTAGCATTATAGATAGCCGCAATCCCATTTCTCATGCGCACTTGCCAAATTCGCAGTTCTAGTGGTCAGTTAACGAAATTGGTAGAATCTTGCAAATGACAAAATGCGGCGTACTGCGTCCGCACGGGGATCAATCGCCATTCGAATGCAATCTTTTACAAATCGACATCGAAGTCAAGATTCTACAAACTAGCTTAACTGACCACTAGTAAAAAATTTGTAAATTTTAGCGTAAAATAGTCCCTTGTTTGAAAGAGAAACTTAGCATTTCGGCCTGTTTCCCGGCCTATAACGATGGTGGCACAATAGCAAGTATTGTCGTCACCAGCATCCTCACTTTACAACAAATCACCGATGATTTTGAAATCATTGTTGGTAACGATCATAGTTCAGACCATACCGGTGAAATCTTAGATGAGTTAGCCAAACAATATCCTCAATTACGGGTGATTCACAACCCACAAAATTTAGGCTATGGTGGCAATTTACGTGCAATCTTTGCCCAAACCAGCAAAGATTGGGTGTTTTACACCGACGGTGATGCCCAATATGATGTGCGCGAATTGGCGCTATTGATTCCGGCAATTACACCCCAAATTGATATTGTGAATGGCTACAAGATTAGCCGCAATGACCCCTTTCACCGCGTTATTATTGGGCGCGTTTATCATCACATTATGCGGTTGATGTTTGGTTTTCCCATTCAAGATGTCGATTGCGATTTCCGCCTCATACGGCGCAAATGCTTCGATGCCGTCACGCTTGAATCACGCGATGGCACTTTACCGGTCGAGATGGTCAAGAAATTTCACGATGCTGGTTTTAAATTTGCCGAAGTGCCAGTGCATCATTTTCACCGGGTCTATGGTCGATCACAATTTTTCAATGTGCGACGGTTGCTGCGAGTGGTCAAAGACATTACCAAATTGTGGATTAAGCTGGTATGGCATAAAAAAAGGCAAACCATAAATGCCAAAATACCATGAACCCCATTGAATATGAGCGTATGTATCGCGTCGAAGATCGCCATTGGTGGTATGCAGGGATGCGCGAGATTGCCAGCGCATTTTTGCCACACACAATCACAGATCACACAATACTCGACGCAGGTTGTGGCACAGGACGCAATTTAGCGCTGTTGGGGCAAAAAAGCACACCCGCGCCAACAATCATTGGCATCGATTATTCGGCTTTGGCGCTGCAATTTGCCCAACGCCGCCAACCGCATGGGCTGGCAAACGCCAATGTGCTCGAATTGCCATTTGCAACGGCCACATTTGACCTTGTCACCTCATTCGAGGTGCTATATCACGCAGCAGTGGCAGACGATGTCGCGGCTTTGCGCGAATTTCATCGTGTGCTCAAACCCAACGGGCATTTACTCATTCGCCTGCCCGCCCACCGTTGGCTAAGCTCGCACCACGACCGCGCTGTGCATACGGCGCGACGCTATAACCGCCCTGAATTGGGTGCAAAATTGCGTGCCGCAGGGTTTACGGTGCATCGCTTAAGCTATGCCAATGTGTTGCTTTTTCCGTTTGCTGTCATCAAACGCCTGACCGAACCGATCATGCCTGCTAGCGCCGATGATTCAGATTTGGAGATTAAATCGCAATGGATCAACCATTTAATGCAGCGTATTTTGAGCACCGAAGCGCAACTGCTGCGCCAAATTGATTGCCCAATTTACGGGCTATCTGTCATTGCACTGGCACAAAAATAATTTTCACGCAAAGACGTAAAAGCGCAAAATTTTTTTTGTATCTTTGCGCTTTTGCGTCTTTGCGTGAAAATTTCCAATTCACCGCGCCCGCAACAAACGCCGTTGCACTTTGCCGGTTGTGGTCATGGGCAAGGCATCGATAAACTCAATTTCACGTGGGTATTGATAAGGCGCAAGCCGCGCCCGCACAAATTGCTGCAAATCAGCCCGCAGGGCTTCGCTGGGGCTTGAATTGGGCGTAAGCACAATAAAGGCTTTAATAATCGTGCCGCGTAATTCATCGGGTTTGCCGATGACAGCGGCGTTTGCCACTGCGGGATGCTTGACCAAACAGCTTTCGATCTCAGATGGGCCAATGCGATAGGCCGCGCTCTTGATCATGTCATCGGCGCGTCCTTGATACCAAATGTAACCATCCGCATCCATACGGCCCAAATCGCCAGTGCGACACCAATTGCCACTATATTTTTGGCGTGTGGCCTCATCATTGCGCCAATAGCCCAAGAAGAAAACGGGGTCTTGCCCTTCATCCCATACCGCGATCTCTCCCAATTCGCCGTGCGCCACCTCTTGTCCCTCATCATCGATAATGCTAACGCGATGCCCGGGATATGGGCGACCAATACAACCCGGTTTGGCAGGCCATTCGGTATGGCTGTTGCCAACAATATAATTGACTTCGGTTTGGCCAAACATTTCATTCAACGTCACACCCAATTCAGCTTGCACCCACGCAAACACCGTATCGCCAACGGCCTCACCTGCGCTCATGATGGCCCTTAGCTTCAATTGGTAATGTTGGCGGGGATGCGGCAGCGCTTTCATCATCATTTTAAGCGCAGTAGGCACCAAAAATGTGTTGGTAACAGCATATTTTTCGAGCAAATAAAAAGCCTTTTCTGCATCAAACCGCCCATAATAGCCCAAAATCGGTTGACCAAAATACAACGTCGGCAATAACGCATCCATCAAACCACCGGTCCAAGCCCAATCGGACGGGGTCCAAAACACATCACCCGTTTGTGGAAAATGGTTTTGTGAATAGACAAAACCCGGCAAATTGCCGATAAGCGCCCGATGTGGGATGAGCGCCCCTTTTGGGAGGCCAGTTGTGCCACTGGTATAAATCAATACAGCGGCGTCATCGGCCAAGGTTGCCACTGGCGCATATTCTGGCGCGGCTTGTGCCAATAACGCGCCCCATTCCAGCACCCGCGCCTCAGCGCCCTTCGCTACCCCAATTACAATCACATGCTGCAAAGTTGGGCAATTCGGCCACACCTGCAACACTGCTGGCAACGCGGCGGCATCAATAATGGCGGCCACACATTCGCTATTTTGAAAACGATACTCAAGTGCATCGGGGCCAAATTGCACCGAAAGCGGCATAGCAACTGCCCCCATTTGGTAAATGGCCATATGTGCGACCGGCACTTCGGGGCGCTGTGGGGCCAATATCGCAATACGGTCGCCGCGCCGCACACCCAATCCAGCCAAAATATTACTCAAGCGATTAGCCTGCTGTTGTAACTTGGCATAGGTCAATTGCAAAGTTGCCCCGTGTTCATCTTCATGATACAACGCAATGCGCGTGGGGTCGTTTGCCCAACGCCCGCAACAATGCCACGCGATATTAAATTCGCGCGGCACTTGCCAACGAAATTGGGCATAAATTTCGGTATAACGATCTGTCATGATAAAAAATGCTTAATGCGCGTCTGGGGACGCGCATTTTAGAATTCAAACCTCAGAGATATTAGAACGAATCGCGGCTATGGCATTGACCTGCGCAAAGACCTCTGAGATTTAGTCAAAATTCACATTTTGGGTGAATTGCCCATGACGGTATTCAAATCTTTATCGCCCCGACCGCTTAAATTAACCAAAATGATCGCATCGGTAGGCAAAGTGGGGGCGCGACGAATAGCCTCGGCAACGGCATGAGAAGATTCGAGCGCCGGAATGATGCCCTCGAACCGGCAAAGCGTGTGAAAGGCATGCATCGCTTCATCATCGGTCGCATTGGTGTAGGTCACCCGCCCAATATCGTGCAAATAAGCGTGTTCAGGGCCAATACCAGCATAATCTAAACCCGCCGAGATCGAATGGGTTTCGGCGATTTGCCCGTCGGCATTTTGCAAAACATGGGTGCGCATGCCTTGAAACACGCCGACCCGCCCCTGCGTCAGCGCATCAGGTGCGACATCCGCAAACCGCACCGCATGTTGCCCACTTGGCACACCATGCCCACCTGCCTCGACCCCAAAAATCTTAACGGGGTCATTTAAAAAGGCGTAAAACATGCCGATTGAATTGCTGCCACCGCCAACACAAGCGATCACTTCGTCGGGCAAACGTCCGGCCTGCTCCAAAATCTGCGCTCGCGCCTCAATGCCAATGACAGATTGAAAATCACGGCAAATAAGCGGGTATGGGTGCGGGCCAAGTGCGCTGCCAATGATGTAATAGGTATCACGCACATTGGTCACCCAATCGCGGATGGCCTCATTCACCGCATCTTTGAGCGTTTTACTGCCGCTTTCAACGCCGCGCACTTCGGCTCCCAGTAACTTCATCCGAAAAACGTTAGGCTGTTGGCGGGCCATGTCGACCGTGCCCATATACACAATACATTCTAGCCCCAACAATGCACAAGCCGTTGCGGTTGCAACGCCATGTTGCCCGGCCCCAGTTTCGGCAATAATACGGGTTTTGCCCATACGTTTCGCCAAAAGCGCTTGGCCGAGCGCGTTATTAATTTTGTGAGCGCCGGTATGCAATAAATCTTCGCGTTTCAGATAAATTTGCGCACCGCCCAAATGGGCGCTCAAGCGCTTAGCGTGGGTCACAGGCGATGGCCGCCCGATATAGGTTTTGAGCAAATGTTCAAATTCGGCGCGAAATGTCGCATCGTCACGAAATTCTTCGTAGGCTTCAATCACATCATCAAGTGCCGGCATTAACGTTTCTGGCACGTATCGCCCACCATAGGGGCCATATTTGCCGCTCTCACTCGGCATGTTGTTGTAACCATCAGGGTAAAAGTCAGACATAGCTATTTTTTATTTTATCGAGTTTAACTGAGCTTGTTTTGGGGTCAGAGTTGCAAAGGGGCAAAGTAGCAGGTGGCAGAGTTGCCACTTTGCCACCTGCTACTTTGCCCCTTGCCACTCTGCAACTCTGCCCCGCCAAAATCTCATTTTTTACGCTACAATAATGATTGCCACCTATTTGGCAAAAATGTTTTTTCATTATTAGGAGACAAATTTAATTATGGGTATTATCGATATTATCATCACTGCGTTAATCGGGTTGTTGGCTGGCTATTTAGCCCAACGTATTATGCCCGGGCGCGACCTCGGCGAAGGCAATATGTGGATCACAATGGCAATTGGTGTTGTCGGGGCGATTGTGGGCGGCTTTTTGGCAGGGGCGCTAGGTTTGGGCGGCATTTTTAACGGCTTGCTCGGCAGCATCATTTTGGCTGTGTTGGGTTCAATGCTGTTGCTGTGGATCTATCGCATGGTTTCGAATCGTCGTTAAATCAAATAGTATTGTCAAGGCAAGAGCTGCGTCAGTGACGCGACTCTTGCCTTGACAATACCATAAAAAACATCGCCGATTTCACCCTAGCAGTGTGAAATCGGTGAAAATTTACTTTGTTTTGGCGAATGGAACATTGTCAAGCTACAGGGTTGGCGTAAAATCGACCCACTTTGAATTCCTATACCGACCCAAATCGCGATCATTTATGGCAACAACTGTGTGACCTACCCTATTTTCGCGCCCTGTTGCGTGCCATCGAGGCGCGTTTTTACAAAGATCTACCCATCGCCGCCCCAGTGCTCGACCTCGGCTCAGGCGATGGTTTATTCGCCCAACAAACTTTCACCCGCCCCATCGACGTTGGCATCGATCCCTTTTATTCGCCAACTTTCGGCAAAATTTACCGCGAGGGCTATCTCGCGCTTTCAACCGCCGAAGGGGCGCATATGCCCTTTGCCAATGCCTCATTTCAAACCATCATCAGCAACTCGGTGCTTGAGCACATCCCCGATATCGAGCCGGTGATCGCCGAATGTTACCGCGTGCTTAAACCCGGCGGCACAATGCTTTTTTGCTCACCTTCCGATCATTTCACCGATTGGTTTGTGGGGGCCAAGTTTTTGGGCGATGCTTACCGCAATTGGTTTAACAAAATCGCTCGCCATCATCATTGCGATAGCCCCGAAGCATGGGCGGCGCGGCTCGCCAGACATGGCCTAAGTGTCGAACGCTCATGGTATTACTTTTCGCCACGCGCCTTACGCATTTTAGAGATCGGGCATTTTCTGGGTGTGCCAAATTTGTTAAGCAAAATTGCGTTTGGCAAATGGGTGTTGTGGCCCTCAGTCAATAACCCCATGCTTAAATTACTGCACACTTGGCTAACACCAGTGTATAACGAAGCCTTGCCCCCTACCGGCGCATGTGTCTTTATTGTGGCCCGTAAACTTTCATGAAAACCATCACTTACTACTTACGCGCCATCCCTACCCTATTGTTTGGCATCAAAAACCCTATTGCTATCATTGCCGCCAGCTTGGGCCAACGCCCCACCCTTCGGCTTGCCGATGGGCTAAAGTTGCGGGTTGCCAGCCTGATGGATATTTGGATCGCCAAAGAAACCTGTCTCGATCATGATTATGAGGTGTTTGGTTGCAAAATCGAAGATGACTGGGTGGTGGTCGATGTTGGGGCAGCCTTTGGCGATTTTGTGGCGCATACCGCTTTTCACCATCCTAAAGCCAAAGTTATTGCGTTTGAGCCATTTGCCAAGGCGTTTGCGTTATTGCGTGAAAATATCACCCTCAATCAGTTGCACAATGTGACGATATTTGATAAGGCCGTGAGCAGCCGCGCAGGTAAATTGGTGGTAGCCCAAACTGGGGCGGCTGTTCAACATACAACCCGCCCAGCCGAAAATGGGGCAGCAGATTCAGCGCTTGTTGTCGATGCCATCGCGCTCAATGATATTTTCAACCTCGCCAATATCAATCACATCAATTTTTTAAAAGTTGATTGTGAAGGTGCTGAATTTGACATTTTCTTAAACGCCAACGCAGTCGAATTGAGCAGAATTGACCATATTTGCCTAGAATATCATGATAACGCCACAGCATATCACCATTCGGCACTAGTCAATCACTTTAAACAATATGGTTTTGAGGTGAAAACGCAACAAAACCCAGTTCATTCACATTTGGGGTTTTTATATGCGCAAAAGGCGAGGCTTTAGCTGAATACGCAAAACGCCAATTTCACGATGCCTTCACTTGCAAGTGAAGGCATCGTGAAATTGGCGAAACATGATACCTAAGCCAACAGCTTGCTCACCGCACCCAGCGCCAACATTGCCATGATGAAGGCTGGTAACAGGTTAAATGCGCTGCGTGGATTCCATGCCCAATCACTGCGCAAAGGCATAAATGACCCTGCAAAAACAGAAGAATGAAACGACTCATTTCGGGCATCTGCAACATTAAAATTTGACATTGTATTGTTCATAATAATGATAATAATAGTCAAATGGCGGGCAAAAGTGAATAGCGACTCGTTGGCATTCACCCCGTTTTGGCATTCATTCAAAGGAAAACCGTGAGCAGCACTTTCGATTCGAATCCGACGCTACGACCTTTAGACGATACCGATTGGCAAATTTTGCACGAATTGCAAAGCAATGCCCGTATTACCTTCGCCGAATTGGGGCGACGGGTTAACATGTCTGCCCCGAGTGTAGCCGAGCGCGTGCTGCGTATGGAAGAAGCGGGCGTGATTAGCGGTTATCACGCCCATGTCAACCCCGAAAAGCTGGGTTATGTCATTCGCGCCTGCATACGCATTGCCACCGACGACAGCAGCAACGAGGGTTATGTGCGGGGCATTGTTGGCATCATGCCCGAAGTGCTCGAATGTCACATCATTACTGGGGTAGATAGCTATGATTTACGAGTTATCGTTAGCTCACCCGCCCATTTGCAGCTTGTCATCAATGAGCTTTCGCGCATCGGGCGCTGCACCAGCAGCCTCATTTTAGCCACCTTGGTGCCATGGAATGAAGTAACCAGACCCACCCCTACCGGCGCAACGCCCCAATAATCGCATCGGCATCATATACACAGCCACCCCACACGCCGCCGCTGGCCTGTTGCAATGCCGCCCACAAACGGGTGTCATCGGGCAAAGCAGGGTGGGCGGCAAGGTCGGGGCGCGATGGGCGGGCCGCCAACTGCGCAGCCGCCACCGCATAGTCTGCGCCTCCCGCCGCCCCAGCCCCATCACCCACAAAATTAACCGTGCCCACCAAATTAACCCGATCAATCACAATTTCGATCATATCGCCATCGCGCAATTTGCCAATTGGCCCGCCTGCCAATGCTTCGGGGCTGACGTGCCCAATACACGCACCTGTGCTCACACCCGAAAACCGCGCATCGGTGATCACTGCCACCTCTTTGCCCCAACTCAAATGCTTGAGCGCCGATGTCACCTGATACGTCTCCTCCATGCCTGTGCCCATCGGCCCACCACAAATGAGCACAATCACATCGCCCGGCTTTACCACGCCCGATTTGATGCCCGCTACCGCATCGCGCTCGCGGGTAAACACCCGCGCTGGGCCGCGTTTGCGATACACCCCATCAGCCCCCACCACACGCGGGTCAATCGCTGTGCTCTTAATGACTGAGCCTTCGGGAGCCAAATTGCCGGTCGGGAATGTAACCGTGCTGGTAAGGCCACGTTGTTTTGCCAAATCGGGCGACATAATCACTTGATCTGGCTGCACCCCATCGCGCTCGGTCAATAATTCGCGAAATTTGCGGCGACGCTCCGAGGTCTCCCATTCGGCCAACACATCACCGAGGCGCTGGCCTGTCACCGTCAAGGCATCCAATCTCAACATGCCCAAGCCACGCAAATGCAACATCACTTCGGGCACACCACCCGCCAAAAACACCCGCACTGTCGTATGATTTTGCGGCCCATTCGGCAACGCATCAACCAAACGCGGCACTTGGCGGTTAATGGCGTTCCAATCATCAACCGTTGGGCGGCGCAATTTGGCGGCGTGGGCGATGGCTGGGATGTGCAACAACAAATTGGTGCTGCCACCAAAAGCCGCGTGCACCGCCATTGCATTGTGAATTGAATCTGTAGTGAGAATGTGTTTGGTGGTGATGCGATTTTGCTGCAAATGCAAGGCAGCCCGTGCCGAAGCCCGCGCCAATTCTAGCCACACCTCTTGCCCCGATGGCGCTAAAGCCGAATGCGGCAAAGCCATACCCAACGCCTCGGCGACCACTTGCGAGGTTGCCGCTGTGCCCAAAAATTGGCAGCCACCGCCCGGCGAGCCACAAGCACGGCAGCCCATATCCGAGGCATATTCAAGCGTGATTTCACCCTGCGCAAAGCGTGCGCCAATCGTCTGCACCTTACCGGCATCTTCGGCATCTTCGGCGGGCAAAGTCACCCCACCCGGCACCAACACACACGGCAGATTGGGTGTGCCAGCCAAGGCCAGCAACATGGCTGGCAGACCTTTGTCGCAGGTCGCCACACCTACAACCGCCTGCCGCGTCGGCAATGAGCGAATAAGCCGCCGAAACACAATTGCGGCATCGTTGCGGTAAGGTAAGCTGTCAAACATCCCCGTCGTGCCTTGGCTGCGTCCATCACAGGGGTCAGTCACATAGCCTGCGAATGGCATCGCATTGTGCTTGTGCAACTCTTCGGCAGCGGCCTGCATTTGCAATCCGACCTCCCAATGCCCGGTATGGTAGCCCAATGCAATGGCTTTGCCGTCAGAAGCGCGAATGCCCCCTTGGGTGCTCAGCAATAATACTTGGGTGCGCGTCAATTCGGCGGGGTCCCAACCCATACCCACATTTTGCGTCCAGCCAAACAAATCGCCACTCGGCGAATGCAACAACATATCTTCGGTCAGCGGCAAGCTGCCGCTGGGGCCGGGGGCGCGGGTCATAAGCTGATAAATATCGGGAGCAAGTAAAACATTAGGCAATGACATGGTTATGGTTATATCACTTTTTAAATGTAAGAAAACGCAACTTTTCGCCCACGCGCTTATGCTATTTTTAATTTACACTTTAACTTGACAATGCCACATTAAAAAAGACATATACCGATTTCACTACACCCTCTCTGCCTATGGCAGAGAGGGTGTAGTGAAATCGGCGAAAACTTGTTTGCATTTGCGAATGTGACATCATCAAATTAACAAAGGATAGTTCACAATGAGTATTGGATCAACCGCAAACGACATTTTCTTCATGGTCATCGCCTCACTCGCAGGCTTATTACTTTTAAGCGTCATGGTAGGGCTAGGGGCACTGATTGGGCGACGCAATGCTCGGCTTGGGGCAATAATTGCATTCTTACCCGCATTAATCGCCCTCCTGCTCGGCGTCGCCGTCTTAAGCAGCATCGATAGCTTGGGCAAAACAGTCACAGGCACAATTACACGCAAAGACGAATTTGTTGCAATCGCAGGCGCTGGCACATGGTCACATTATTGGGAGGTCGAGGTCAATTATCGCGCCGATGGCAGTGCTCCGGGCACATTCTCAAGCGCCATTAACGCCACCATACCCAAGGCGGGCGATGCCTCAGCCAAACTCAATTTGCGCAAACCCGATTTATTTGACAAAATACGTGTCGGTGAGCCAATTCAATTAACCCTGATGCCATTGGTCGGCGGCACGGCCTTGGTTAAACTGAGCGCCGCTAGCACCAGCGACTTTATCGGCCTTAATGTCATCGGCGGGTTAATTGGGCTATTGGCGTTGGGCTGGCTGTTGTTTAAAGTCGCCAACAGCTCAAATTTAGGCTGCGGCATCAGTGCATTCGTCTTTTTGCTTATTGCAATAGGCGGTCCAGCCCTATACGTTTATCAAGATTGGCGTACGCTTGACGATATCAGCGGCAAGCCGCTACGCGCCAATGCCACGATCACCGATGTAACCCAAGTCAAATGTATTCGCCCGTTCGATATCGTCCCGCGTTATCAACGCACCGCTGTCAGCACTCTCGAATGCGCTCGGCGCGGGGTCGATATTGAAACGGCACAGCCATTTAAGGTCATTCAAATGCGCTTTACCCCACCAAATCAGCCCGATGTCGTGATCGCCGTTGATGCAGTTGATAATAGCACCGTAACCCTCGAAAAAGGCGGCAACGTGCAAATTGCCTATAGCGCCGATAACCCACGTGCCGCCCACATCGTCGGCAACACCCATTCACACCGCTGGCGCAATGTGCTTGGCTACCTCGGCGCACTTAGCCTAAGCGTTATTGTCGTTGTCGGCTTGCTCAGCCTTGGGCTGCTTAGGCGCAGGGCGAAGCGGTCAGGATCGCCGTCAAGATGACGGCGATCCGAGCTATTTCGCGGGCGCAGGCAGGGGCGGCACAATGCCATTCAGCAAATATTGCACCGCTGCATCAAGTTGCGGGTCACGCTCGGCCTGCTCTTCTTGCAACGTGCGCACCACAACATAATCGGGGGTGATGCCGGTTCCTTGAATGGTGCGATTGAGCGGTGTAAACCAACGTTGGATGGTTACGCGCAATTGCCCACCGTTTGGCAAGGTTTGCGGCAATTGCACCGAACCTTTGCCAAAGGTGGTTTCGCCAATCAAAATACCGCGTTTGTAATCTTGAATTGCACCGGCTAACACTTCTGACGCACTAGCCGAGCCGTTATTCACCAAAACCACCAATGGAATCTCTTGGGCAATGCCCGTATTACCGGTCTTGCGCGTTTCTTCTTTGCCATTGTTATCGCGCTGAATAATATACACACCCTCTTTTAAAAACAAATCGCCAATGCGCGTGGCCTGATCAAGCAACCCACCGCCATTGTTACGCAAATCAAGCACCAAGCCAACCGGTTTCTCTTTTAACATCGTTTCAATCGCCTCAGTGAGTTGCCGCGCCGATTGGGCGCTAAAATCAAACAAACTGACATAGGCTATTTTGCGCCCGCTACCGGCTGGGTCATCGATTAATTTATTGGTCACTACCGGAATGGTAATTTTGTCGCGCGTAAGCACCAAGTCAAAAGCTTTGGGCAAATCGGCGCGGCGCAGGGTTAATGTCACCGCCGTGCCACGCGGACCGCGCACCAATGCCGCCACCTCAGTCGTGCTCAATTCGCCAACGCGTGTGCCATTTACCGCTTCGATCACATCACCTGCCAACACCCCACCCTTGCGGGCTGGCGAGTTATCAAAAGTGCGCAAAATTGAAATGCTGTTGTTTTTTTTGTTAAGGGTCGCGCCAATCCCCTCAAATGTGCCACTGATGTCTTCATCCATCATTTTGGCAAATTTTGGCTCAACATAAGCGGTGAATTGATCGCCTAAAGCGCTGACCATGCCGCGAATAGCGCCATCGGTCAGGGCTTCGTCACTCGGCAATTCGCCATACCATTGGGTCTTTAGTTTTTCAACAACATTCTCAATCAAGGCTGTATTAAGTTTGCCGGTGCGGGTGATGGCGCTAGAAGTTGTAACCGGCGTATTGATGCTGGGCAAACGGGTTTGAAATGGCGACGCACCACCAAACGCAAAGCCGCGTTGTGAGGCGATGCCCACCGTTACGCCCACTACAAAAATGAGCACCGCCGCCAATATGGCGGTCATACCCACCACGATATATTTCACAGTGTTATTTTTGCGCGGCGGCAATTCTGGCACAGGTAAAAAATCATTTTCCATAATTTAAGATCCATTCAACATCAGCAACGCCTGATCAAGTTGCGTGTCGATCCCTTTCACAGCCTCGTCTTTTTCGCGGGTCACCACTTTGTCGGGCACAAGCCCCACCCCATCGATGGCGCGGCGGCTAGGGGTAAACCACTTAGCAAAAGTCACATGCACCGATGAGCCATCGCTCAGGTCAAACAACCATTGCATTGATCCTTTGCCAAAGGTTTTCTCGCCCACCAATTTGGCACGGCCACGATCTTGCAACGCCCCCGCCAAAATCTCAGAAGCGCTGGCGGTATTGGCATTGACCAAAACCACCACCGGCACGCTGGGGTCAGTCACCAAGCCCCCTTTTACAACCGGGTATGTGCCTTCTTTATCACGGGTTTTCTCAATCAACACCAAGCCATCTTGCAAAAATTGGCTTGCTACCTCAACCGATTGATTCACCAAACCGCCGCCATTGTTACGCAAATCAATTACATAAGCCTTTGCACCCGCATTCTTTAATTCTTCAATCGCTTTTTTGGCTTCACGGGCAGTCGGTTCGGCAAATTGAAAAATCTGCACATAACCTACCGGTATTTTTGATTTGATCGTGTCGGTAATCATCTTCGATTCCACCGACGGAATCTCAATCGTCTCACGAGTAATGACAAAATCAATTGTTTTATCGCCGCGCTTAATGGTGATCTTTACTTTGGTGCCCGGGTCACCACGCACTTTATGCACCAATTCATTTGGATCATATTTATCTGGCACTAACCAATCATCGACCGCCACCAAAATATCGTTGGCCTGAATCCCAATCCGCTCAGCAGGTGTGTTTTTGCGCGGAATAAGTGCAATCGCGCCATCGGGATTGCTGCTTAGGTTGACACCAATCCCTCCAAATTGCCCACGATAACTGTCTTTTTCAGCTTGACGGGCCTTTGGCTCTAAAAATGTGGTGTATTTATCCCCTAAAATACTCAGCGCCCCGCGAATCGCGGCGGTATTGCGTTGGGTGTCATCCGGCACCGTCCCGACAAAGGTTTCACGCACCTTCGCCCATGCCTCCTCTAGCATTAAATTGGGCTTTTGCCCGGGCGTGGCATTGGGGACAATTGGCGCAACGGTTGCGTTGGGCGCTGCTGCGACTGGCGTCACCGGAATTTGGATGGTTGTGCCGCGAGCCGGAGCAAATTGCATGTGCGTAAACCACCCACCTGCGAACACAAACACACTCCAAGCAAAGCCTAACAGGATAAAAGGTAATTTACGCATCATAAAATTTATGTTCCCGTGTCCTTCTTCTATAATTCGGTCGGCAAATCAATAAATAAGGTTTCTAATTGATGTTGCTGCGCCATCACCCGCGCCAAGGCTTTTAGGCCAACTGTCTCACTGGCATAATGCCCAAAATACACCACATTCAACTCACGTTCGGCCACCGCCTGATACCACGAATGGCTGGTTTCGCCGGTAATTAGGGTATCGGCTCCAGCCGCAAGTGCCTCATCAATCATGGTGACACCAAAACCGCTTAAGACAGCCACCCGTTTACATTGAAGATTGGGCCGGGCTTGCACCATTTTAGGTACGCCAATGTGTTGCGCAACCCGCGCAATTAACATCGGCAAATCGATTGGCTCGGGCAAATCGCCAATAAATGAAATCGCCTCGCCTTTATACATCCCCCAAGGTTGCACATTAACCAGCCCTGCCATACGCGCCAATTCAATATTATTGCCCACCTCGGCGTGCCCATCGAGCGGCAAATGTGAAGCATAAAGCCCACAACCACCTGCAATGAGGGTGCGCACCCGCTCAAAATGCGGCCCCACAAGCTGCAAATGCTCTGACCAAAATAGCCCATGATGCACAATAAGCAACTGGGCTTGCGCCGCTACTGCGGCCTTAAACGATGCCGAACACGCATCGACCGCAAAAGCGACCCGAGTGACCTCATCAGGCCCTTGAACCTGTAAGCCATTGTTAGATTTATCTTGATAACGGCGAACGCCTAAATATTGGTCAAGCCAAGTCGTGAGATCGATACGTTTCATAACAATATCTCATTCTACTCAGCTAGGCTGTGAATAAGCTGAAATATTGTTGACGATTAGCACAACTGCTATAGCGCCACAAGGCTAATGCCCGCCGCCGACAAACCGCGCTTAAGATAGGCGGCGCGTGCGGCAGCCCCTTGCGTATCACTATGCAAGCTGATGGTGTTGGCTTTGGTCGGTAATTTTGTGCCATCGGATGCCATCACAAAACCATGTTTCAGCACATTCAACACTTGGCGCAATGCTTGCGTATTATCATAAATCACCGCATCGGCAAATTCGCGTGAGCGCAACGTCCGGTTTGCTTCATAAGTTCGGTCAGCAGACACCTCATGCGCCACCTGCAAACCATAATGCTCACCAGCGGCGGTCAATTCAGTTCCAGCCAACCCCACAAAAATCAGCTCTTTACTAAAAGCCGCCACCGCCTTGGCAATGGCATCAGCAATCTCACGATGGGTAGCGGCATATAAATATAAAGCGCCGTGTGCCTTCACATGCCGCAACGCGACACCCTCACCCTTGGCAACCGCATACAATGCGCCTATTTGCGCCAACACAAAGCTATAAATTTCTTCGGGTTTCATTGGCAAAATACGCCGCCCAAACCCCTGTAAATCGGGGTAACCCGGATGCGCCCCCACCGATACATTATGTTGTTTTGCCAGTTTGATGGTTTTACGCATCACATCGGCATCACCGGCATGACCGCCACAAGCCACATTTGCAGAGGTCACATGGCTCAAAATTTCTTCATCATCCGCAAAATTCCAAATACCATAGCTTTCCCCACAATCTACATTTAAATCTATATTCATAACATTACATTAAGGGTATAACGTTTATACAGCAAAAATATACTACATCTACTCACCAAATGGTGCAGCGTAGCGCAAAGTTAATATGCTAACGACACAACAAAAAACCGCAGTAGCGGTGTTTTTGCACCGAATACTGCGGTTGAGTGGCCACGTAAAAACGACCAAGATTTTAAATTAAGTCGGGGTGCCCGGATTTGAACCGGGGACCCCTTGCACCCCATGCAAGTACGCTACCAAGCTGCGCTACACCCCGACGACTTAATGGTGCTGATTCTAGCACATTCACAAAACTGCTTTTATATCGACCTGCCGATACCTTCACAGGCCGAGTTATTTTAAGCCTTCAGGGCAAAAACGCAACTCACCGTTTACATCAATTTGCAAATATTTAGGGGCCGATGGGTTTGGCTCAAGTTTATATTGCATATTCAACAACATTTCTCGCACATGCACTATATTCTCTTGCCCGCCCATAATGCTGCGACAAATTTGATCAATCGTCAATTGAACATTGACATGCGCCATTAAATATTTAAGAATACGAAATTCATTTTTTGAGATCAAATGCGTGATCATAAGCCCATCACGATAAACGCTGCCATCTTCACCCACCCACAAACCTTGCGGGGGGGGGCCTTGCAATGGCCCGTCATTCGTGTCAGATACCCCCGGGAAAACAGTGCGTGCCCCATCATCAACCCCGGTCATTTCTAAATCTTTAAAAATAACATGAAATGTTTTCCCAATGCGAATGTAATCTCCATCACGCAACACCACACGGTTACCGACATAACGTATGCCATTGACATAAGTACCGTTTAAGCTATGGTCTTCAATCACCCAAACCCCATCATCATAAATAAGGCTAGCATGGGTGCGCGACACATTACTGTCAAATGTGGGAATGGGAATGTCGTTTTCGCCTGCAGCAGCGCGACCAATCGAAACAAAGGGCGATTTCAGCAAAATACGCTGTTGGGGAATATCAACATTCTGTAATAACGCCGTTTGAAAAAAAGTAGATGAAAGCTCAGAGCTATCTTGAGGCCTTGATGGTGTTTTTCGTCGCTTTGCTGTCATTAACAGATTATTTTAACTGACGATTTAGAAAAAAGATGCAGGCACAGACTGTTTTTTGCGATTTTAAACCTATTTCTAAGAGACTGATCCATTCTCAATAATTTGGGGCTTGCCCCAAATTATTGAGAAGATACATCAAAGCAACCTAAAACAAATTGGCGATCAACATCACGATAAGTGATAACGGAAACGCAAGCACCAGCGCAATCGCCCCAACCACCACCCATGACACATGACGAATAAGCTTAAAAAGCGGCACACGGGCAAAGATATTGGTTAGCTTTGAAAATGGCAATAGCAAGAAAAATAGGCCAAACCAAGTGGAGATAACGCCAAAGAAGCGAGTGCCCCATAATGTCGTGGTGTATTCTTGGCGCAATGCCGCAATGGCCTCATCTCGGTTACCCGGCACAAGCCGATACAAACGCGATTTGCCCCGATGCAAATAAGGTTCTATGGCATTAGCCGTTTGTTTACCAAACACCGTCACTGGGCGGTTAATGGGCAACACGGCGCGATATTTCACCCGCATATCCCCAATTTTAGGGTTAGCCGCCGCGCCTTGCCCCGCATAAATGGCATTATCCGACATCATACTCAAGCCATTACCGATGATGGCGGGCGAAAGCGTTAGCGTTAACCCGGTCTGAAAGGTCATCTCGCGGTCAGGGTAAAAGACATAAGCGCTCAACTCGGCTTGTGCTGGGGCAAATGTAGCCGCACTTATGGCAGGGTCTGGGTTAGCATGGGTCTGCGCTTCGACAAATTCGCGCCATTTCGGCGGGGTCGAGGTCCATTCGCCACTATAAGTGACTGTTGGGGTGCTATTACGCGCCCCGCTATATGTTTTTTTTTCATGCCAAGCATACATTTCAGCCACACGCTCAAGTTTTAAATAAGCCCCGGGCTTTAAATAGGGGGCATCGCCCACCCAATAGGCCTCTGCAATTTTGGCAAACCCGGTCACGGCAACAAATTTGCCTTCGTTAGCGGCGACAGGGGCAATCTGTTCGGCATTGATCGGTAAGGCCGCCGCTGCCACCTCGCCCCAATTAACACGCCCTTCATTCATCCACAAGGCCGCCAATCCCCCTAAAAATGCAGTGGGGCCACACAAAAACGCCAAAATAATGAGCAGAACGAGTGGAATACTGTTATTTTTTCGCAACATAGGCTTACAAAATATCGTTAGATTGTCATGATAAAGTATAGTCCTTCGTCGTCAGGGAATCGTCAACAATAGGCCAACAAATCATTTTTTTACCAAAATTGATTAGATATAGAGAAAATTGCTAAAAGGTGAAATCGGCGAAACTGCATTTTTATGCCTTGCTGAATATCGTTACAAAATAAATCTTATGATTAATAGTGCTTTTATCCAACATCCTTACGATTGGTATCACGATTTATTTAAAACACAACAGCGTATTCGCTGGATGCCCGAATTTTTTGGCGGGGCATGGGTACTGTGGCATCATGCTGATATCACGAGCGTAATACGCGATGAAAGATTAACCACCGAAAAATCGGGCAGCATGGTAAGCTATTACCCGCCCGAATATCAGCGCGAATTGAGCCAATTGTCAGAATATTTAGGCCGTTGGTTGGCTTTTATTGATCCCCCAAAACACATTCGCATTCGCAAATTGTTACAAGCGGGGTTTACACCCCAAGTGCTGGCCCATTTTCGGCCTACGGTGCAGCAGTTGGTCAATGAGCTATTGCAGCCGATTTTGGCAAAACATGAATGTGATTTTTTTCACGAATTTGCCTATCAGTTACCTTTATACGTGGTGTGCGCTATGTTGGGAGTGCCCTCGCAAGATTATGGCCTATTTATGCATTGGCTCGACGATATGGCGCATTTTATTGGCAACAACCAGCCCCCCATTGAAAAAGCGCTCAAAGCCAAACACGCCTTTGATAATCTCACCGCTTATTTTCGTGATTTATTGGTGAGGCGGCGTGGGCAACCCGGCGACGATTTAATCTCGATTTTGATGCGTGCCGAAGAAGGTGGCGACGTATTAAGCGCAGATGAGTTATATGCCAATTGCATCTTTTTTTTGTTTGCTGGGCACGAAACCACCAGCAACTTGCTGGGCAATGGCTTATATAACCTATTGCGTTTTCCCGATCAACAAGCCTTATTGCGCCAAAACCCCGCTCTCATGCCACAATTCATCGAAGAAGCGATGCGTTTCGATGGCCCCATGCAATACACTTTTCGCCAAGCCAAGGTCAGTTTTGATTTATTAGGCCAAACGATCAACGCCAAAGATGTGTTGGTATTTTTATTTGCGGCGGGCAATCGTGACCCGCATGTGTATGATCACCCTGAAAAATTTGACATCACGCGCAGCAAAAACCCGCAGCTCACCTTTGGTTATGGCTTGCATCATTGCATCGGCGCAAACACCGCCCGTATGGAGGCCGATTTGGCATTTAGCGCCGTGCTCGCCAACATGCCCAACATGCGTTTGCTCGAAACACCACAATGGTCAGATGTCTATCGATTTAGAGGGCTAAAAGGGCTAAAGATCGCTTATTAATTTTGCAACGATACTACGGTTTCGCCGATTTCGCTATCTCTCACCAAGCGTAGTTGGGTAACAGATAGTGAAATCGACATTCCCTTAATTTTACCCGTGCGCGGCATAACATAGCTTGGTGTGTTTCTATTTTGCCATCGCCTAAAAGGATAGTCCCAATTAAGCCAGTTAGACGCTCTCACATTACATCTATTTTGCATACACCTTTTACAATTTCAAACATGGTTTGGGCAAAGTTTCGATACACAATCATCTTGTTAATTGTCAGCAATCTTTTTGCCGGAATCTTAACGCTTCGGGGATACAAACCCAGCAAAGCTGATGTGCTATTGCCCGAAGGTTTTGTCGTTGAGCAAATCGCGACCAATCTTGCCAATATCACCAGCATGGCGATTGCCGATGATGGGCGTATTTTCGTGGCGCATCAAGCTGGGGGGATCAGCCTAATCAAACCCAACGAAACACCCAAAACAGTGATTATCATAAAAGCAGCGCCCAATTGGGAGCGTGGGCTAACAGGCATCGCCTTAGACCCTCATTTTAAAGATAATGGTTACTTGTATGCGTCATATACCACACTCGACCCAACGCTACATCAACGCATCTCACGGTTTACAGTAGTTGGCGAAATCGCAAGCGAAAGCAGCGAATTGGTGCTATACGACATGGATGATGCCATCCAAAATCTACATTTAGGGGGTGGTTTGGTTTTTGGCAACGATGGCAAACTTTATATTGCCTCTGGCGAAGCCAGTGGCGGCAATCCACAATCGCTAAACAGCACCGGTGGCAAAATCTTGCGCCTCAATCTCGATGGCAGCATTCCCAACGACAATCCTTTTCTGAATGTCACCGAAGGCAAATATCAAGCAATTTATGCCTATGGCTTTCGCAACCCTTTTACGCTGGCGGTGCACCCCATTACTGGGCGTATTTTTGCAAATGAGGTGGGCAGCGATTATTCAGAAGAAGTCAATGAGATCATCGCTGGTGCAAATTATGGCTGGCCGCTCAACGAAGGGCTAAATGAAGATCCGTTCACCACGCCCATCCATTTATATAGCCACGAACAAGGCTGCGCCATTATTGGCGGGGCGTTTTATAACCCAACCCGCCCCAATTTTCCGGTC
>CAZLOF010000002.1:0-7908 GCA_964560745.1 uncultured Thermoflexus sp. | reverse complement strand
CTACACCAACAAATATTTTTTTGCCGATCTTTGCACAGGCTGGATTCGCACGATTGAGCCAGATCACCCTAAATACACTCCACAGTTCTATGAAACCTTTGCCACCGGTTTTTATGATATGGCCATCACTCATTTGCAAGTGGGGCCAGATGGGGCCATTTATTTGCTAACACGGGGCGGCACCAATGCAACCGAAGGATTTACGCTATTTGAGCAAGGCATGATCCTTCGGATTGTTTATGCCGATTACAGCGGCCCCAACATCGTTATTCAACCCAGCAACCAAGTTGCCCCCGCCGGTGGGCAAGCCACATTTCAGGTCGAAGCCACAGGCCAAGCCCCTTTATATTTCCAATGGCAACGCAATGAGATCGATATCGCAGGTGCGACTCAAGCCAGTTACACCACACCCAGCCTAAGCCTAAGCGACCATAACACAACTTACCGCGTAATTATCAGCAACTCATTTGCAAGCCTCGCCAGCAACAATGCAAAACTCAGTGTGCTACCCAACCACCCGCCAACACCCATCATCATACAACCCTTGGATGGGTTACAAGTCAAGCCCGGCGATACAGTCGCCTTTAGCGGTAAAGGCATAGATGAAGAATCAGGTGATTTACCCGCCAATAGCATGACTTGGGCCGTACGTATGATCCATGACGAACATACCCATCCGGTGCTTTTACCGGTGCGTGGCATTGAGCAGGGCACATTTACGGTGCCAATTGATGGGCATAGCCCAAACGGTATTTTTTATCGTATTTTTTTCAATGTGAGCGATGGTGTCTTTGAAAGCAGCACATTCCGCGACCTCTATCCATCTCTCCCTACTGCTAGCCCAACACCCTCTATTACCGCCACCCCAAACCCCAAATTAACCGCCACTCCAACAACAACGGGCACACCGCCCACATTCACGCCATCTGCTACCTCTACCCCAACACCAACAGCCACACCATTTCCACTAACATCCACCGAGCTATTTTTACCATTTCTCAAAATAGATTAAACAACGATATCATCCTAATAGCCGATTTTTAGTGCAAAGATGCTTAGATTTAGGTGCAATCATATATTATTACTGTTTTCAAGATACTTAGTGTCCCATTTTGGGGGATAATCATCACTACAATCTGCACCATTGGATCTACGACTAAAGTCTTAGGTAAAAATACATCTTAAGTCGCATTCGAAAATTTAGAACTATGCAAACCGCTATTCGAAAATCAACTTTATTATGTGTTATTGGGGCTTTGGCAGCCACGGTTTGCTCGGCGGCGCTCACTATTCTCTATGCTACCCCCATTGCCACTGAGTCAAATGACCTAGCCACAAACTCAAGCCAACGCAAAGCATTACGTATCGCAGCAAACCCCATTGATAATAATGCCGCCATCGATATCTCTGACAATATGCTGCCAGATGAGGCCGAGCCACCCCAACGATTCTCGGCTAAAACTGAGGCCGCACGTATCGCTTTGCCAGCAGCCCAAGATGAATTTTTAGCCGACAAAAAACTCGTCGCAGATCTTGCCATCGAAGTTGATTACGAGGGCTTCATTGCCTTTGGTGGCAGCCAACAAGCCGTGCAAACCTACGTTTATAAACTGATCGATGCAATCAACACCATTTATAACCGTGAAATGAATGTGCGGATGCGCATATCGTTTTTGCGTATCGCAACCACCCCAAATGACCCTTGGGCCGCCACCACCACCCACGCTGCGCTAAGCGAAGTGCGGAAATATTGGAGCGCCAATGAAAGCACCCGCGCCCGTTCAGCCGTATTATTTTTATCGGGCAAAAAACTAGGCGGCGGGGCGGCTTATATTGAATCGGCTTGTTGGTATAACTACAACGCCAAAGATGCCTATGATTTTGCAGCGGTAGGGAATATGAATGGTCAGTTTTCAATCACACGCTCGGATGACAATTGGGATTTAGTGGCGACAGCCCATGAATTGGGGCACGCTTTTGGCAGCCGCCATTCACATTGCACAAAACGCGCCAATGGTCAGTGGTATGACACGTGTTGGTCAGGCGAAAGCACCTGCTTTAACGGCACACCCGCCGCAATGGATGGCACCTTGATGAGTTATTGTGATAAACGGGGCGGACTCTCAAAAGTCATCCTCAGTTTTGCAGATACGACTGGCGACCCCGCCATCATTAATAATATTCGCGCATTTTCACAACGCATGGTCGAAACCAACACCGCCGAAGGTGGCTGTTTAAAAATAGAAGAAAGCCCAGCCGCCACCGCCACCCCATTGCCAACCCTCACCCCAACTCCAATACCCACCACTGCTTCTCCCAATTCAGCCGAACCATCAACCTTACAAAACAAAGTTTATTTCCCAATCATTACAACACGCTATAAATCGCGGTAATCATCTGGCATAAATTTTGTAAGAGTCAAAATGGTAGCGAATTCGCTACTATCTATACGCCCATGCCATAATAACGCCCATGTCAATCGAAAAAATGTCGGGGCTTGAAATCATGCAAGCCATGCGCGATGGCAAACTCCCCATGCCATCCATCGCCGTCACCATACCAATGAAAGGCGTGGCCGTTGAACAGGGCCGAATTGTGTTCGAGGCGATGGCCGATGATCGTCACCTCAACCCAATGGGCGGTGTGCATGGCGGCTTTATCGCCACTGTCTTAGACGCAGTGACGGGCTGCGCAGTCCACACCACCCTCGGCCCGGGCGTGGGCTATGGCACGATTGAGCTAAATGTCAAAATGCTCAAGGCCGTGCCACAAAATGTGCCGCTCATCGCCGAAGGCAAAGTCATTCATACCACCCGCACACTGGGCATCGCCGAAGGCACGCTTAAAGACAGCGATGGTAATTTTTACGCCCATGCCACCGCCACTTGCATGATTTTGCGCCGATGAAAATTCAACATTTGCTGGCCTATTTGGCTTTGTCGCTCATTTGGGGGCTATCGTTTTTGGTGGTGGTCAATGTCGTGCAAGCGTTTGGCTGGGTGGGCGCGGTCACATTTCGCGCATGGGTCGCGGGGGGGGTCTTATTCGCCATCAGCCTTGCATCTGGGCGCAAACTCAACTTTAGCATCGGTTGGCAGCCCTTCGCCATTGTGGGGGCCACGACGGTGGCGGGGCAATTAGTGGGGCTATCGGTCGCCGCCCCACGCATTGGCACCGCCATGACCGCCGTCTTTGTCGCCGCTATCCCGCTGTTCTCCATGCTCATTGGGCAAATGTGGGGCATCGAAAAAATCAGCCGCGCCGGGGTGGCGGGGTTGCTGCTTGGGCTGATTGGCATTGTGCTGTTGGTTGGCTTCCCCACCGTCGCCATCAACAACGATTTCATCGTGGGCTGCGTCGCCTCGGTCTTTGGTGCCATTTGCGCGGCCTTTGGCAGCAATTACGCCAGCCGCTATTTGCGGCAGGTTGGCTCGCGTGAGGTCACGATTGGCTCATTTTTGTGGGGCGGGTTGATGACACTGCCGCTGTTGTGGCTTGTGCCCGTGCCCACCACGCCGCGTTTGATCGACTTTGGCTATTTACTGCTGCTGGGCAGCACCATGAGCGCCCTCGCCTATGTCATCTATTTCCGCTTGGTCAGCGCCATCGGCGCTACCAAAACCATCAGTGTCGAGTTTGTGGTGACGGTGGTAGCGGTGCTGGTCGGCACGCTCTTGCTCGGCGAGCGGCTCTCGTTGGCGCAAATGCTCGGCACATTGTCTATCATCGCGGGTTGTGCCTTGGTGTTGGGGTTGGTTGGGCAACCTAACAGGTAGAGGCACGGCATGTAGTGCCCCTACCTTTTGGGTTGCCCCCAAGTATTGAAAAGATACAATCCTTTTATGCAAAACCTACTTAAATTAGAAGAAGCGGCAATGTGTCTCGCGGGCTTTTGGCTATTTCAACAAACCGGCGTGGCGTGGTGGTGGTTTGCCGTGTTCCTGCTTGCGCCCGACCTTGCGATGATCGGCTATGCGCTTGGCCCCAAGGTTGGCGCGTGGGCCTACAACTTGGCGCATCACAAAGCCGTAGCGATTGCCGTCATAGCGCTGGGCATGTTGGGCGGGGTGTGGTGGCTGCAAGCGGCAGGCGCGATTTTGTTTGCCCATGCCAGCTTCGACCGCGTATTTGGCTATGGGCTAAAATATGCCAAAGGCTTCAAATACACCCATCTGGGTGAAATCGGGCCGAATCGCTCACCTTAAACATGCCCACCGCCCTCGAAACGGCCCAACACGTGCTACAGACGCAACCATTTAGCGTTTTGTTAGCCGCCCAACTCACCGCCTTCAGCGCCGAGTGCGTTGAAATTCGTGTATTGATTTATGTCAAATCAAACACAAAAAACAAAATAGAGCCGATCTGATTTAATTTATCACTTGAGAGGGTCGTTATCTTTTCGCCAATCTTGCTTTTAGGAATTGTTTGAATGTGATCAAAATTGACAGCGCAGAAATTAGGCATCCCATCTTCTGGCCCTAATAATATTTCAGAAGGGATACCTCTGATTGTGGATGTAATAGGAACTACGGTGATTTCATTTAATAGCCGCACGGCTGAATCACGGGTTAAAAGCAATACTGGACGGCGTTTGTCAGGTGGCGAAAATTCATACCAACGAACTTCGCCGCGTTTCATCGCTCCTCCCACCATAAATCTTCATCGGGAACATCAAATTCGCCAGCAACAACAGGATGTTTCATATAACCCGCAGCATGGTCACGCGCCATCTGGGCAATGGCTTGTTTGCTCATTTTATATGGCAAGGGACGCACCAGATATTGCAAATCAACGCCAATACCTTTTGCCGCCAACATCAGTTGCGCCCATGTTGTCTCATCGGTCGTGATTTCATAGGTATATATCATCTCTACATCATTATACGATACCGTCTAAACTCATAAAATCACACAAAGCACCTTTAATCCTGATGACCCCAGCCTTAAATTTTTTCGGTTGTGGGATATCCTCAGCAACCTTCAGAACGTTCAGGGTTCAGAGGGGTTAAGACGCTGGGGACACAACCACCCGAAAACCCAAGTAGTAGTAGAGGAGGAGGTGAGGGAGATACCTGAGACGATGCGCACAACGCGCCCTCCCCTGAGAGTAGTTGAACGCGCCACCACGCACCACATGAAGGCTTTCAATATTTAATATATTTTTTACTGCTTTTTGTTTATGTTTAAACGGATAGGGCTGATACACATTCTCTTGCCACTCCCAAACATTGCCCAATAAATCGTGATGTCCATACGGCCCTTGCCCACCCGTAAAACAACCTACTGCCGAGGTCGTCCCAATTCCAGTAGCATCATAATTCGCACAATTGGGGTCGGGCTGATCGCCATAGGTAAATATTCGGCGAGGGTTATCGGTATCGTTCACCCCACCCCGCGCTGCCTTTTCCCATTCTGCCTCGTTTGGCAAAGTGACGACATAACGCCCCGCCTGCAAACCATGCCGCAACCATTCTGGCGTGCTGGGCAACGTCTTCAGCCGTTCATTCAGCCATTGGCAATAACGCATCGCCTCAACCCAAGACACATAACGCACCGGTCTCGTATCAGGGTCAGCCAAACAAAGGGTATCTTTTGGCTTAAACCCACCATTGTCAGGGGCCTGGCAAAATACGCGAAACTGAGCCACCGTGGTGGGGTAACGCGCCAAATAATAGGTGTCGAGGGGCAGCGCCTCGCCCCAAATCTCGTTTGCCAAGAGACTCTTATCCCAGTCAAATTGCTGGGTCATGAGTTCAGCATCGGCTTGGCGCGTGCCCATATAAAACGCCCCAGCCGGCACTTTAATCAAGCCAAAGTCTAGCTCGGCGGGCAAACACAGTTTATCTGGCCCATAAAAACGCGAGTCGCCGAACCGGCCTAAAATATCACCGATTGCAACACGCCGCTTTGGCGGATGAGTATTTATGCCAATATAGGTCTTTAATTGCTGTCTTATCTCACTTGGCAACGCAGCATCTAATCCATGCTTTGCCATAGCATCGGTCACAACCTCAGATACCACTTCAACGGCAAACGCGCTAAGAGTGGCAAAAAACTGATGGTCTTTTTCATTCGCATAATTGAGCAAGGTTTTTGCGACTAATGCAGGTTTCAATGCAATAGATTGATCATCCACATACTTATCCTTACCCACAGCCAACAAAATCACCTCGCGCCACACCGCCAGCCCATTGGCATCGGCGGTCAAGCGCACGGCTTCGTCCACAAATTGGGGCGTTTTAATCAGGTGGCAAGCCGCCAAATATTCTTGAAAGGTGCGATGCGGAAAGGTCAGGCTGTTCTCGACCCGCCGTGCCAACAAACCCGAACGGTCACAAACCGCATCCACCACCAGTTGCGCCCACGCCTTGTTGGGGTTGCCATACTCATCGTTGCGCAACTGGGCCAAGGCCGCCACCAAGCCACTTTCGCTCACATCCGCCAATTTTTCGCGGTTCTTCTCTTGGTCATTGGGCAAAATTTGGGCATGGGCCAAATAGGCCGCCTCGGCCAAAACCGCCCGCACCCGTCGCCGCGCATCATCCAGCCCTTCAAGCAAGTCTTGCAGGCGTTTCAGTCCTTCCTTCTTGCTCTCCCGATGCCACAACAACAAGTCAATGGCGCGGTCATACAGTTGGGCGCGGCGTTCAGGCAATTCATCATCCGTATGCACCCACGCCATCAAGGTCAATTGCAAGGGGTTGCCCGCCATGCGCCGGAATTCGGCTTTTTGCAACTGCGGCAACAATTTGTCTCGTTTGGCGTTGGCGCTGCTTTCGCTGCTAAAGCGCCCGGCCTTGCGCAACTCGGCATACCATGCGTGCACAAAGGCCGTGATCTTGGCCTCATCAAAAGGTGCAAGTTCATATTGGGCAAATTGCGGCACACGCACATCTTCGCGTCCTCGCAAAGTCGCCTCATACGAACGGGTGCGGCAGGTCAGCACATAGCGGTTTTGCGGGGCAGGCATACGCTTGCCATTTCGCACCTCATCCGGTTGCACATAGGCAGCAGCAAACTTGGTGATAATGTCGCGGATTAGTTTGCGCTGGCTAAATTGCGTCACTTCGTCGAGACCATCTAACACCAACAAGACCGCGCCCTGCTTGAGCGCGGCTTGCAGCATCTCAAATGCCTCGGCTTGCCCGTTATCACTCAGCACTTTGACAATAAAGTCGAGCAAACACTTGGGGCTGGCTGCTTGTGGCGCTTGCGAACGCAGCCAAGCATCAAAATCACGCAAAATCACCCGCACCGGCAAGCGCTTACGCTCAGCCTCCTCTTGCCATGCCGCATAAAACGCCTGTAATTGGTCTGGGTCTGGCGCAAGCTGGTGCAGCGCCAACGAATAAATAAGATGATGCACAAAGGTAGATTTGCCACTGCCCGGCTCGCCTGTTAGCACTGTTTTATCTTGGGACAATACAGCTTTGAGCGCCGATCCGGCGCGGGTCGTATCCAACCCAATATACACATCACACAACTTCAGTTGAATGGCATCGGCCTTAGGGTTGTTCTGTTGAGGGTCAACCTCGTGCAATGGCACCCGATTGACCTCATTCATCAGCCACCTGAGATAAGCACGGCGCGTCTCGGCATATTTAAGCGCCGGGTCTGGCGTGGCGTAATGATGATGGTTGATTTGCTGCCCGATTTTGTTACCCATCACCTTATCGCCCATCACCCAATCGCCTTGTATCAGCATTTGGCTGCCGATGCGTTGCACGTCTTGTTGCCATTGCGCGGCAAAGTTGGGCTGCTTGGCAGGCGGCAAGTGTTTGCGCGTCTCGCTCAGCGCGTCTAGCGTTTGCAAGACCTTGTCTAGCGCGTTACGCAATTGTTGGCTGTTTTCATTGGGTGCATTTTTTTCTAGGGGCATAACAACTTCCACAAAGCATCAAATCGAGAA
>CAZLOF010000001.1:0-36794 GCA_964560745.1 uncultured Thermoflexus sp. | reverse complement strand
GCTAGCATTCGCACACTCGACAAGACCGGAAATCTGTTCATCGATTTCCGGTATCGAGGAGAGCGCTGCCGGGAATACACTGCGCTTCCCGACACGGCCGCCAATCGCAAGCGTCTTGAAAAGTTTCTTGAGAAAATCGAGAGCGATATCGCAGTGGGGGTCTTCGACTACCGCCGCTACTTCCCCACCAGCCGCAACGCCGCCAAGTTCGACCAGGCACCGATGGCCGAAGCCATTTCGACCCTGGGTGTTGCACTCGCTGGTGCCGAGGTGCCGATCCTCAATGCCGCCAATGCCGACCAGTTCCGTCCGCAGACGCCGCTCTTCAAGGAGTTCGCCGAAACCTGGTATGCCGAGAAGGAAATCGAATGGCGTCGCTCCCACAAGACGCGCGTCCGTGATGACATCACCAAGATCCTGATTCCCCAGTTCGGAGAAAAAGCGGTCGGCCAGATCACCAAGGCGGACATCCTTGCCTTCCGTGCCCAACTCGCCAAAGTCCCGGCACGGAAGAAAACGACGCAACTGTCGAGCAGCCGCATCAACCGGATTCTCAATCCGATTCGCCAGATCCTCAACGAAGCGGCCGACCGATTCGACTATCGCTCGCCGTTCCAGAACATCAAGCAGCTGAAGGTCAAGAAGAGCGATGTCGATCCCTTCACACTGGACGAAGTGAAGGCGATCATCGCCAACGTCCGCCAGGATTTCCGCAACTACTTCTCCGTTCGCTTCTTCACCGGGCTGCGTACCGGCGAAGTTCATGGCTTGCAGTGGAAGTATGTCGACTTCGATCGTCGGGAGATCCGCGTCCGCGAAACCTTTGTTCTCGGCGAAGACGAATACACCAAGACCGATTCCAGTCAGCGCGACATCCAGATGAGCCAGGTGGTCTATGACGCGCTGAAGGAACAGCACAAGTCGACCGGCGCCATGAAGTATGTGTTCTGCAACCGCAACGGGGATCCGCTCGACAACAAGAACTTCATCAGCCGCGTCTGGAATCCCCTGCTTCGCTATCTCGGGCTCAAGGTGCGTCGGCCCTATCAATGTCGGCATACCGCAGCCACCTTGTGGCTGGCCAGTGGCGAAGCGCCGGAATGGATTGCCCGCCAGCTGGGGCACAGCACGACCGAGATGCTCTTCCGCGTCTATAGCCGCTACGTCCCGAACCTGACCCGCAAGGACGGCTCTGCCTTCGAACGTCTCCTGCTGCAGAGCGGCGCGATCTCCGCTGTGGGCCAGGAGGGCAATGCCGCCAACGATGAATCGATGGAGAAGAAAAATGGATGAAATCACCAACCTTGATCTGCCGTCGTTGCCGTCGATCTTTCGTTTGACAAGCTATTCGGCGAAAGTGATCGATCACAAACGCACCGATTGTTCGGCCACCCTCTTCCACGAGCGCGCCTCGCTCAACGTGAAATGGACGACTGCCCGCCCGGACACACGCATCAAGTCGAACCTCCTTGTCTCGCCTCGCTGGCTCGCGACGACGCCGGTGAGCGAGCAAGGCGCGATCCGCATCAGCCGGCTTGTCCTGGTTGAGTATCCCGTGCCGATTGAAAACCTCTTCGATCTGGTGCCAACGGGGTGGGTTCGGGATCGGAGCCTGGTGAGAAAGGGGGCTGACCTTCTTGAGCTTCTGCCGCGCGGTCACCGGCATCTGTTCAACGCGATCTTTTGGGAAGGCGAACGGTTCCGCCGCTTCTGCACAGGGCCTTCGTCAATGAACGGGCATCACAACGGAGACAATGGAAATCTCGCCCACGCCATCGACGTGGCGGCGATGATGCGCGAGTGGTGCGGTCGCAAGGACATCTCCAGCGCGCCGCTCGGCGTGCTCGCGGGTTTGCTCCACGATGCGGGCAAGGCGGACGAGTATCTACTGAAAAGCGATGGCAGCTGGAAGCTAAGCGACCGAGGTCGTCTGCTCGGACATAAGATCACCAACATCGAGTGGATCGCGAAGGCCATGGCCAAGCATCGCATCATTCTTCCCAAGGGGCACTACGAGGCGCTTCTGCATTGTCTTACGTCGAGCAAGGCGGCGCCTGAGTGGCTGGGAATTCGCAAGCCAGCGATGCTGGAGGCGATCATGCTGTCGGATCTGGATCGGTTCTCTGGGACGGAGGATTTGATGGTTCGGTGTGCGGCGAATGATGGGTGGGGGGGCGTTTCATCCGCATCTGTCATCGGTGCCATGTACCGTGCGGTATGACCTGCCCCATGCTGCAATTTGTATTCCAAACCGGTAGAATGCTTCGTCCGATTGTCTGGAATTATCGATGCAAGCACATATTACTGACTACACCCACAGGCTGATTGGTGCGCTATCCCTGCCGGGGATGGAAACGATTCCAGTTTTTGGAGAAGCTTTGCGCACCGCATGGCGTGATCGGAGTGCGATATATTTTTGTGGCAACGGCGGTAGTGCAGGAAATGCGGTTCATTTGGCAAACGATTTTCTCTACGGGGTGGGTATAGAAAACGGTGGAGGAATGCACGTAGAGGCGTTGAGTGCCAACCCTGCAGTAATTACTTGCTTGGCTAACGATTGTGGCTATGACCAAATCTACGCGGAGCAACTTCGTGTCAAAGCGCGGCCCGGAGATGTTCTAGTCGTTCTTTCGGGAAGCGGCAATTCTCCAAGTGTTGTAAATGCACTAGAGGTTGGTAACAAGATCGGGATGGCTACATTTGCCATCCTTGGCTATACGGGGGGACGCTGCAAAGAAATTGCGCAGTATTCGATACATTTTGGGATTAACGATATGCAAATTGCGGAAGATTTGCAGCTGATTGTTGGGCATATGTGCATGCAATGGCTATCGAAAGAGGGTAAGGGGCAATGAAGTCGTTGGTTACAGGCGGTGCAGGATTTATCGGTAGCCATCTTGTCGATGCGTTGTTGGCAATGGGGCATGAAGTTGTTGTGCTAGACAACTTCAGTACTGGACGGCCGGAGAATCTGGAACATGTCAAAAACATGGTTCAGCTAATAGAGTGCGATATTTCGGTGCCGGGCGAATGGATGCGACATCTAGGCAATGTCGATTGGGTGTTTCATCTCGCAGCATTGGCGGATATTGTGCCTAGCATTCAGCAGCCCGAACCGTATTTCCGTGCCAATGTGGTCGGTACGTCCAATATGTTGCAGGCAAGTGTGACTGCTTCAATCCGCCGATTCGTCTATGCGGCTTCGTCTTCCTGTTACGGAATACCTGATCACTACCCAACGCCAGAAACTGCAGAAATTCGGCCTCAATATCCATATGCCTTGACTAAACGCCTTGGTGAAGAAATGGTGATGCATTGGGCCCAAGTATACAAATTGCCTGCAATCTCCACCCGTTTCTTCAACGTTTATGGGACGCGCTCAAGAACTTCTGGGACTTACGGTGCCGTATTCGGAGTGTTTCTTGCTCAGAAACTCGCAGGGAAGCCATTCACGGTTGTAGGCGATGGATGCCAAACACGAGATTTTACTTACGTAACTGATGTTGTACGAGCGCTGATCGCCGCTGCAAGTAGTGAGCATGTTGGCAGTATTTACAATATTGGTAGCGGAAATTCTGTTTCTGTAAATCGTTTGGTCGAGCTTCTTGGCGGAGAGAAGGTCAATATACCAAAACGTCCAGGTGAGCCTGACTGCACGTTTGCAGATATTGGAAAAATTACGCGTGATCTTGGATGGGCTCCGACGGTTTCCATTGAGGAGGGGGTTTCCGAGGTTTTGAAAAATATTGATTACTGGCGCAATGCCCCTGTTTGGACACCGGAAAGCATTGCTACTGCTACTACTGACTGGTTCAGGTATCTCGGAGCAAATCACTGACTGAATTTGTCAGACCCTACATTGATGAGATGAATTGGATACGACGATGAATAATGAATTAAAGCGAATTTTTATTACTGGCGGAGCTGGCTATGTTGGCGCTGTTCTTGTGCCCAGATTGCTAGAGGAAGGCTATGCGGTAACTGTTTTTGACCTGATGATTTACGGTGAAGAAGTGATTCAGTCGCATCCAAAACTTACGATGATCAAGGGGGATGTTCGTGACAGGGCGCTGTTGAAAAAGACTGTTCCGGGACATGATGCGGCGATTCATTTGGCCTGCATCTCCAATGATCCCAGCTTCGAACTAAACCCCGATCTGGGGAAGTCCATCAATCTTGATGCCTTCAGACCTTTGGTTGAAATCAGTAAACAGTCGGGGGTAAAAAGATTTATTTATGCATCCTCGTCATCGGTATACGGCATCAAAGAAGAATCAAATGTCCATGAGGGGATGTCGTTAGAGCCCTTGACTGATTATTCGAAATTCAAGGCGGATTGCGAAAAAATCCTTGCTGAATATCAGTCTCCGGATTTCACTACAGTGACCATCCGACCCGCTACAGTGTGCGGATATTCACCACGTCAACGGCTCGATGTTGTCGTTAATATTTTGACAAATCTTGCATATCACAAGCGAGAAATTACCGTCTTTGGGGGCAAGCAATTACGTCCGAATATTCATATTCAAGACATGGTCGAAAGCTATCTTCTGCTGTTGAAAGCCCCGACAGAAATCATTGCGGGAGAGACATTCAATGCCGGCTACGAGAATCAATCTGTTCTGGAATTGGCGGAAACGGTTAAAGCTGTGATTGGTGATGACGTAAAGCTGGTTTGTTCTCCAACCGATGATAATCGTTCGTACCATATTTCATCGAAGAAAATTGCGGAGAAGCTCGGCTTCATTCCGCAGCACACGATTCGCGATGCAGTGGAAGGTATTCGAAAGGCATTTGAGGAAAACAAGCTACCGAACTCACTACAGGATGAACGTTACTTCAACATCAAACGTATGCAAAGTTTGAATTTGCAGTAATGCTTCGAATTGGAGTCGATTTCGATAACACGATAGCGTGTTATGACCGGGCGTTCAGTGATGTAGCGTCATTGATGGGTTTTGTTTCGCCCCAGCAGCACTCATCAAAGTCGGCCATCAAGGAGAGCATATTAAGGCGGCCCGGCGGCGATGTGGACTGGCAGCGATTGCAGGGGCAGGTTTACGGGAAGCACATGCTGCGTGCGGAAGCGTTTCCCGGTTTTTATGAATTTCTATACCTATGCAAGTTACGGGGATATGAGGTTTTCATCGTAAGCCACAAATCGGAATTCGGGCATTTTGATGAAGACCGCGTACCGTTGCGCGAGCAAGCGATACATTGGATGCAAAAAAATGGGATTTTTGCTGAGAATGGACTTGCGCTGTCTAGGGATCAAGTTTTTTTTGAATCTACTCGCGAAGACAAGATTCGCCGAATCCAGATTCTTGAATGTACTCACTTCATTGATGATCTACGAGAAGTATTTGAAGAGCCAAGTTTTCCATCATCGACAAAGAAAATTCTATTCCAGTCGTCGGGTGTGAGCGCCAGTTCCCCGAGCGTGCATGTTTCTGACTCATGGCGTGATATTGCTCAAGAACTTCATGGGGGATGGCAGGATGACGAAATTTCCCAAGTTGTCCGGACAGTTTTTCCGGAGCTTGGCGTTAAGCAGGCAAAGCTAATAAAAGGTAGGGGTAACAGCAGGATATATGCCCTGACGGATGGCGGTGCCAACAACTACGCTTTAAAGGTATACCCAGATCGACAGCGAGATTCGAGACCTAGACTAGACACGGAATTCTCTGCATGCAAAGAGCTTAAAAGCTCTGGCTACAGAGTGACCGAACCCGTCGTGGCTGATTCGAAGCTCGGCTGGGGGATTTTTAAGTGGGTTTCGGGAGGAGCAACGTCCTCGTTTGACGGAGCGTTCTTGGCTGATGCAACTGAGTTCGTCCGCCAGCTTTTTTGTGATACTCAATTGATAGGCACCAAAGTTCAATTTCCGCTGGCCTCGGAGGCCTGTCTCAGTGGTTCGGATTTGACGGCACAGATTGAACAGCGGCTACAGCGATTGCTTGTAGTTGAATCTGACGTACTGTCAGATTACGTGAATCGTGATTTCCTACCATGTTTTCTTGAGGCTACTCAGCGAGCAAAAATTCGATGCGGTAAAGATTTTCATATGCCGATCTCGAAAAAAATACAAATGCTGAGCCCATCAGATTTCGGCTCCCACAATGCATTGCGAACTGATGATGGGGAGATCGTCTATATTGATTTTGAATATTTTGGCTGGGACGACCCAGTCAAGTTGGTGTCAGATTTTTATTGGCATCCCGGGATGTCCCTGACTTCAGCATCGCGAGAAAAATGGATCCATAACGCACGCGAAATATTCGAGTGTGACGAGACTTTTGATCAAAGATTAGATGCCTATCTGCCGTTGTTCGGATTGAAATGGTGCTTAATTCTTCTCAATGAATATCTGAAGCATGGCGCTGCCCAACGTTTGCATGCCGACCCCATGAAGGCTGCTGATTTGGGTGAGATTCGCCGTGAGCAACTCAAAAAATCCAAAGCCCTTCTTCAAGAAATTAAGGAGTTAATCCATGTCTATGGATCAGCGATCGAAGCATCTTAGGCGCACCATCGTACAGGCTCTTGAAGGTGGCCGTCGTGGGCATTTGGGGTCTTCAATGTCTATGGTGGAGATTCTCAGAGTCCTGTATGACTCTTTCCTTCAATACAGGGCGAATGACCCGACGTGGCCTGATCGTGACCGCTTTATCCTGAGTAAAGGCCACGGATGTCTCACGCTATATGCGCTATTGGCGGATAAAGGCTTTTTCCCGAAAGAAGAGCTTTTGACATTTTGTGCTCCTACATCCCGTTTGGGAGGCCACCCCGAATGGGGAAAACTGCCAGGGGTCGAAGCCTCTACAGGAGCTCTCGGCCATGGCCTCTCAATGGGGGTCGGTATGGCGCTGGCCGCGAAAATTCGAAAGCAGTCATACAGAGTGGTGGTCGTTACCGGCGATGGAGAAATAAACGAGGGATCGGTTTGGGAGGCTGCGATGTCAGCTGCCAAGCATAGACTCTCCAACCTTACAGTATTTGTTGATTACAACAAACTGCAATCCTACGGCGCAACAAGTGAGGTCCTTGACCTGGAACCGCTGCCGGAAAAGTGGCGCAGCTTTGGCTTTGCGGTCGAGGAAATCAATGGCCACGATGTCGGCGCATTGGAATCCCTGATGGCTCGTTTGCCACTGAATGTAGAGAAACCAACGGCTGTCATTTGCCACACAATCAAGGGCAAAGGCTTTCACTTTGCCGAAGGAAAGGCTGAGTGGCATCATAAATCCGGCCTCTCCGAAGACGATATTGCGGCCATGTATGAGTGCCTTACCTGATCAGCGAGTGAATAAATGCGTAAAACAAGTTTGGATTCGGTTTATCAGTTCGCCAAGAACGATCCCCGCATTGTCTTTATAGGCTCTGATCTTGGGCCCGGTGTTCTGGATGGCATGAAGCGCGATATCCCTGAGAGATTTTTTATGGAAGGGGTAAGCGAGCAGCATGTCGTAGGTATGGCGGCAGGCTTGGCGATGAACGGGTTTATTCCCTACATCAACACCATTGCGACATTTCTTACCCGGCGCTGCTATGAACAGGTCGCACTGGATCTTTGCCTTCAAGATCTTCCGGTACGGCTGATTGCAAGTGGCGGAGGCGTGGTCTATGCGCCGCTTGGCCCGACCCATCTGGCGGTAGAAGATATTGCCATCATGCGTGCCCTGCCAAATATGACAGTAGTTGCTCCCTGCGATGCGGAAGAGATGCGTCGCTTAATGGTGCAAACAATTGATTGGCCGCATCCAATTTATATTCGGCTAGGCAAAGGTGGCGATGCGGTCATCAGTCGCGAAGAGCTTGGGTTTGAGATCGGTAGGGCAATTCTGCTGAAGGAGCCGGGTACAGGCATATTCGTTACGACAGGCGTGATGACTCAGCTTGCATTAAAGGCGGCTGAGCAACTTGCAAATGAGGGATTGGCCTGCGGCGTTCTGCACATGCATACCATCAAACCTTTGGATCATGCGGCGCTGAATCATTGGCTTCCTAAAGTGGATGCGCTGGTTAGTGTAGAAGAGCACACACGTATCGGCGGGCTGGGTAGCGCTATTCTCGAATATTGCAGCGATGAACTGCCGGATCAGGCCAGAAAAGTTGCGAGAATTGGGATTCCCGATTGTTTTGCCAAGCAGTACGGTAGCCAGGACTCTCTCCTCGGCCATTGGGGAATTACTGCTGATTCAATTGCCGAAACTATGCGCAAAAAACTTCGCAAGATTTGAAATGTTTCTTACCCAGATAGAAAAGGATCTTACGAAGGAATACCTGGAACAAGGGTATGTCATTCGACCAGTGGCAGATGTTGAGGCACTGGGCTGGATGCGCGATCAATTTCTTCGTTTGATTCGCGATGCACTTGGCGTAGAGACAGTTGGTGAGCCAGAGGATCTTTTGAACCAGGTTCATCAAAAAGTCGGCACCAAAGCCCTGAATGCATTTCGGATGCAAATAATACGCGGCTTTAATGCCATCGATGGGTTTCGCGAAATGTATTTCCGAGTAGCGCGGCCCTATCTGGAAGCATTGGTCGGCAACGAGTTGGCCATGCAGCTTAGGATCAACCTAAGCATTCAATTACCAGGAGATGACAGCTCTCTATTGCCGATACATGCCGATACCTGGTCAGGTGATTCACCTTTTGAAGTGGTGGTTTGGCTGCCACTGGTGGACTGCTATCGTACAAAAGCGATGTATCTATTGCCACCGCAGTCAGCTGCAGGGCTTGATACAAATTTTGCGGAGCGTGCGGGAGGTAGTAGCGAGACTTTGTATCAGTCGATCAAAGAGCAAGTGAAATGGCTCGAAGTTCGGTATGGAGAAGTGCTCGTCTTTAACCAGGCACTCCCTCATGGCAATCGTGTCAATGAGGAGAAGGAAACCCGTTGGTCTATGAACTGCAGGTTCAAAGGGGTTTTCACACCTTATGGGGACAAAAAAATCGGTGAGTTTTTTGAGCCAATTACCCTTCGTGCAGCGTCGCGTACGGGCATGGCTTACCGTCTTCCACAAATATTATGAACCAAGCTCGAGGATATATTTTCAGCAGGCCGTTCATGGGGGAGCGCGTACCCCAGCATGTTCAAAATCTGGTGATCCGAGATTATTGCGAACGTAATTGTTTGCACTTCCTCTTAAGTGCGACTGAATATGCAATGCCGAACAGTCACCTGATTCTCGAGCAGGTTATAGAAGAGCTTGATGAAATAGATGGCTTTGTAGCATATAGCCTGTTTCAGCTACCTCAGGATTCAGCACTTCGCCAAAAAATTTACAGCCGGATAGTGGCAAAGGAAAAGGCCATGCATTTTGCAGTCGAGGGCATGAGTGCGAGTACTGTGCAAGAGTGTGAGCGCATTGAAACCCTCTGGCAGGTCCGTCTCACATTGCTATATTGCGTCCAGACATCTGCATAGAACCCAAGCTCATGGCCACTTATTACAGCTCACTTAAATTTTTGCAATTCAAGGATCACCTCCAGGGGCTTGCACAGGGTCGCGTCGTTGCACCGGTGCACATCCGGGTAAAACCGACCAATCTCTGCAACCATAACTGTTGGTATTGCGCCTACCGAACCGATGATTTGGCACTGGGTGGTGAGATGGTTGAAAAGGACAGCATCCCGGCAGCCAGAATGCTTTCACTTGCTCAAGAATTTGTTGATATCGGCGTCAAGGCTGTAACGTTCTCGGGTGGCGGCGAACCACTTCTGTACAAGCCATTGCCGGATGTAATTGAGGTACTTGCCGCAGGAGGGGTCAGGGTTGCTGCATTGAGCAACGGCTCCAACCTCAAAGGGCGAGTAGCCGATTCGTTGGCACGGCATGGTACTTGGGTACGCATATCCATCGACGCTTGGGATGATGAGAGTTATGTGAAAAGCAGAGGGGCAA
The DNA here is from genome assembly GCA_964560745.1 of uncultured Thermoflexus sp. Taxonomy (GTDB): domain Bacteria; phylum Chloroflexota; class Anaerolineae; order J036; family Brachytrichaceae; genus AQU-03. The sequence continues at coordinate 26,886 of CAZLOF010000001.1, read as the reverse complement.
AACGCGACGATTTTTCACGTCTTGTTGACAATATTTGCGCATTCACCGCCCGTGATACCAAATGCGTACTGGGGATTAGCCTCATCGTAGGCCAAAATAATCACAGGCATATTGCAGAAGTATGCTCGTTGCTCAAAGACTGCGGCGTCAATCACGTAAAAGTGTCGGGGGCGGTTGTTAGCAATGATGCTGCCGGAAACAATGACTACCACCAGTCGATCAAGACAGAAGTCGCACGGCAGATCGCTGAAGCACAAACTCTTTCCGATGGAACCTTCAGCATACTCAACCACTACCACGACCTTGAAGACAGGTTTGAGAAAAATTATCACACCTGTCCATTCCTTCAATTCTTGACCGTGATCGGTGCAGACCAAATGGTTTATACGTGTCAAGACAAGGCCTATACCGAATCTGGCCGGATGGGTTCGATAGCGAACCGATCATTCAAGGAGTTCTGGTTCTCAGAGGAGAACCAGAAATTTCTCACTTCCTTTGATCCCTCCGTCCAATGCGGTCATCACTGTGTCAGTCATGCCAAAAATCTCGCCATCCACGAATATCTCTCTCTCGATAAGGATCATTCGTTTTTTGTGTAATCAAGATCAATGCATGGAAACCACTGATTTTGGCAGTAGCCAAAGCTCTTGGCTCCCAAGTTTTATACAGTCCAGAAGCTGTTTTTTAAATCAAGAGAACTTGTGGCCGATAAAAATTATTTAAGTCAATTGCAGAAAGGCGTGACAGATATCCAGCAGGGATTGTTTGGCACGCAGCTCTGGTTTCACTTGGCATGGCAAGATATAAAGCAGCGATATCGTCGGTCAGTTATCGGCCCATTCTGGATTACGATCAGCACTGGGCTCATGGTCGCAGCAATGGGGCCGCTTTATGGCGCCTTGCTCAATCAGGAAATTGGCCCCTATCTGCAACACTTGGGCATTAGCTTGATTATCTGGCTATTTATCTCCGGCGTAGTAAATGATTCCTGTACTGCTTTTATTGGTGCGTCAGGGTATATAAAAGAAATAAATCTCCCTCTCTCTGTCCATTTGCTACGTGTGCTTGCCAGAAATGTAATCGTTTTTGCGCATAACGCTGCGATTATTCTGGTGCTGGTGATTGCTTTCCCTCCTGACGAAATTTCAAAGGTATTCACTTCTGGTGTGGGTCTTATTGTAGTGATCGGAAACCTTTTCTGGGTTGGTTTGGTCGTGGCGCTGCTATGTGCGAGATTCAGAGATATTCCGCAGATCGTGGCGAATTTAATTCAGGTAGCCTTCTTCATCAGTCCGATACTTTGGAAGGCCGATATGCTTGGCCCAAACCGGATTATTGCCGACGTGAATCCGCTATATCATTTGGTTGAATTGATTCGAGCTCCTTTGGTGGGACAGGCGGTTGCCCTGCTATCTTGGTCCGTTGCGTTTGGAATGCTGATTTTTGGTTCTATTTTCGCCTTGGCCCTGTTTTCGAGGTTCCGTTCTAGAGTGGCATACTGGATATAAAGCTATGCCCTTGATCCATGCAAAAGATTTGGTTATTGAATTTCCGATTTACGGAAGCACAACCAATCGATCAATTAAGAAAAAAATTCTTCATGCGGCAACCGGCGGTGCATTAGCAAAAGATGCTTCCAACCACGTCGTTGTTCGAGCACTCGATAGACTGAATTTTGAATTCCATGAGGGCGATAGAGTCGGGTTGATTGGTCACAACGGTTCGGGGAAATCGACTCTCTTGAGAGCTCTTGCCGGTATCTATGAACCTGTCGCAGGCGAGATGACAGTCAAAGGCCGGGTTACATCGATGCTTAGTATTACGCTCGGCATGGATATGGAGGCCAGCGGCTTAGAAAATGCATTTATGCGCGGCCACGTAATGGGGATCCCAAAAAAACAAATGGCTGCGGCAATCGAAGAGATTGAAGAATTTTCCGGCCTTGGCGACTTTCTCCATCTACCCATAAGAACATATTCAAGTGGCATGACAATGCGCTTAGCCTTTGCGATTTCCACATGTTTCGACTCGGATATCGTCCTCATGGATGAATGGCTTAGTGTTGGCGACTCCGAATTTGCGACGAAGGCTAAGGCACGTCTTGATCGTATGTTGAGTAATGCGCAGATAGTTGTGATTGCCTCCCACAACCACGCAATGATTCAAGATCAGTGCAACAAGATTATCCATTTAGAGCATGGAAAGATCGTGTCAGTTGAGTCGAAAACATGATTCAAGACATTTCAGCAACGGAAAAAAAAGCGGCGGCGTGGATAGGGTGATTAGCTATGGGGCGACAGCTCGATATAGTTTCAACGCTTCACAAAAGTACAAAACGTGATTACTTGGCTCGCATGCTTGATGACAAAGTACATTGCATGCGTAAGGCGAAAGAATATGAGGTTGACTATTGGGACGGTGACCGGCGTTATGGTTTCGGTGGATATCGATATACCGGTCGTTGGAAGCCAGTTGCCGAGCAGTTAATCAAGACATATGGACTATTGCCCGGTGCGCGCATTCTGGACGTTGGTTGTGGCAAGGCACATCTTCTATATGAGCTTAAGCAATTGCTCCCGGGAGCAACGTGTGTAGGGTTTGATATCTCAAAGCATGGATTGGCTGACGCTCCGGAAGATATCCGGGATTCCCTAGTCAGATACCGCGCACAAGATCCCCTACCTTTTGGCGACAAGCATTTTGACTTGGTAATTTCTTTAGCAACACTGCATAACCTTCGCATTTTTGAGCTCAAGACGGCCTTAGGCGAAATTGAGCGCGTTGGTAAATCCGCGTACGTAATGGTTGAGAGTTACAGGGACGAACAGGAAATGTTCAACTTGGAATGTTGGGCATTGACAGCAGAATCGCTGTTCGATACTGCCGAGTGGATTTGGCTGTACAACCATTTTGGTTATACCGGCGACTATGAGTTTATATATTTCGAATGAGTACTCGTATCAAAATCGGTATTGTCGGCGGTGGTATGGTGAGCCAAATTGCCCATCTCCCGTTTTATCTTGCGGACCAACGCTGTGAAGTAGTTGCTGTCGCCGAGTCGAGGCCTTCGCTGGTTCGGCATCTACATGATGCAGTTGGAGTGAACCGAGTTGTTCCGGATCATCATGTACTGTTCGACGACCCAAATATTTCCGCAATTGTAATCATTGCTCCGCGTCCGGCCTCAGGCTCATTAACGCTCGCCGCAATTGAAGCAGGCAAGGATGTATTGGTTGAGAAGCCGTTGGCGCACACCCTCCAACAGGCGACAAAACTGGTCAATAAAGCTGCCGAAATGGATAAGCTCCTCGGCGTAGCTTTCATGAAACGCTATGACCCCGGTGTCCAAGCGGCCAAGCAAGAAGTGGATCAACTAGTCAGTTCTGGCGTGCTTGGACAGATGTTGCTGGCAAGGTTCTACGACTACGCCCGCGATTACGCTCACCCACCACCACAACACAAAAGACCAGAGGAAAGTCGAACGGTCCGGTTTGAGACATGGCCTACATCACCCGATTGGCTTTCCAAGACACGCGCGGATGACTATGCCTGGTTCATGAATGCTGCCAGCCATGACATTAATCTACTAACTTATTTTTTTCCTGCCAATGAACTGCGTTTGGTGCACGCAGGGTCACCGATTCAGGGAGGGCTAACCGCCACATTTGAAGCCAACCGAACTCCAGTCGTCTTTGAACTTGCCAAGAGCGCGAGCGGCGAATGGCTTCAGGGGGCTGAGTTCATCTTCGAAAAAGGTCGTCTCCTATTGGAAATTCCATCTCCAATGGCTGTCGATCAAGTCGGTCGCGTTCGCATCAATGAAAATAATAGGGCTGTCGGTGTGCGAGAACTTCCCATCGAAAAAATCTGGAGCTTTAAGTGTCAGGCCCATGCTTTTGTCGGCAATTTGCTAGAACGACAGCCGCCGCTCACCAACGGCGTCGATGCAATGAATGATCTTCGCTTGATTGAAGATATCTGGCACCGGATCGAATATAACGAGGCAAAGCATGTCCACTGAACTTGTCCATCTCCGCAAAACATGCCGCTGCTGTGGTTCATCAGCTATTGAACTGAGCGTTCCTCTGGCAAAAGTGCCTATCGTTTCGCCCAACGTAGATGTCACGGAAAAGTCCGTGACATCTACCGTGGCACCGCTGGACACATATCTGTGTCGCGATTGCGGTTTGATACAGCTGATCCACGTGGTCGATCCCTCGCTGATTTACCGCAACTATCTTTACCGTACTGCGATATCCAAGGGGCTCGCAGAGCACTTCGGGTCCCTCTGCGACGGCGCAGTCGAACGGCTTGAGTTGCGGCCGGACAGTCTTGTGGTCGAGTTTGGCAGTAACGATGGCACGTTGCTCAATTTCTTCCGTGAGAAGGGAATGCACGTCCAGGGCATAGATCCGGCGGGTGTCATCGCAGCCGAAGCCACGGCCCGCGGTATCCCGACGCGGGCCGACTTCTTTGGCGAACGCTTGGCTGGCGATCTTATGCAGACTGTGGGTCGCGCTGATTTGATTCTGTCCAACAATGTGATGGCCAATATCGACAACCTGGAGGATATCATCCGGGGCGTCAAGACCCTGCTAAAGGATGACGGTGCCTATGCCTTCGAAACACAGTACGCACTCGACGTCTTCGAGCACACGTTGCTGGACGTGATTTACCACGAACACATCTCATGTTTCTCGGTTCAGCCAGTAGCACGGGCCTTTGCCCGATTTGGTCTGGAAGTCTTCGACGCCGAGCGCATCCACACTAAAGGTGGTTCCATTCGTTTCTGGATTCAACATAAGGGCGGCCCTCGGCAGGTCTCGGCAAGAGTCGGTGAGCTGATTGCTTTGGAAAACGAGACAGGTCTTTATGATCCCGCCTACCACCAGCGCTTCAGTGCAAAGGTTGCTGACATCAAGACAAGATTGCATGCCCTGATTGTTGAAGCTCGTGCTGGTGGCCAATCTATTGCCGCCTACGGAACCTCTGTTGGCTGCGCCGCCCTGATTCACCAGTTTGAACTGGAAGATAAATTGGACTTCATGTTCGACGATACGCCCTTCAAGGACCGGATCGAGGGGCCGGGCTACGACCTGCCCGTATATTCAGGTGAGGGTGTCCTTCAGTACCAGCCTGCGCTGATTATTATCCTGGCCTGGCGCTATGCGCAGCCTATCGTGGCCAAGCATCAGGAATACATCCGGCGTGGCGGCAGGTTTCTGGTACCTCTGCCTGATATCGATTTGATCCCCTAACGGTGTTGGACATCTTCGTGACTTCGACAAAACGACAAAATCACCTCGAGTACTACCGCCAGCACGGTATTGCGCCGGTACGCTACGACCTGAGCAGCATGGATGCCCACTTGCAGCGGCGAGAGGCACTCTATAACAAACTTGGTATCCTGCCTTTCGCTTTCAAGGGCGCCTCGGTTCTGGAAGTAGCGGCGGGCACGGGTCACAACAGCCTCTACCTGGCTCAGCTCAAACCGGCGCGGCTGCTCCTGCTGGAACCCAATGCGACCGCCGTCGAACATATCGATGCCGCTTATGCAGGCTTCGTTCTGCCGCATACCGCACCCGAGATCGTGACGCAGACCCTACAGGAATTCGAACCATCAGAATCCTTCGACGTGGTTCTATGCGAAAACTGGCTGGGCAATTCCGACCACGAGCTCGCGTTACTCGACAAACTCAGTCATCTGGTTGTCCCCGGCGGAGCATTGGTCGTCACCACTGTGGCCCCGATTGGTTTTGTGCCCAACCTCCTGAGACGATTCCTGGTGCCCTATCTGGTTTCTCCCGATATGGATTTCGAGGTGAAATCAGAGGTTCTCGAAAAAGCCTTTGCTCCCCACCTGAATACGCTTGGCGCCATGACGCGAAATGCTCGCGACTGGGTCCAGGACAATATGCTCAACCCTGCCTATTTCGGTCTGTGTCTCAGCATCCCGACGGTCATCGCGAGACTACGGGCAAACTTCGACGTCGTTGGTGCCAGCCCATCCTTCGCCGAGGACTGGCGTTGGTTCAAATCGTTGGCGGGTGTGGATAGAGCGATCAACGGACACATACTCGATGAGTACTGGCGCAAGGCCCATAATTATCTGGACCATCGGCAGCCCGCAAGCCTAGGCGACCCCGATGCCGCCAATCACCTGGAGCGGCTCGCCTACGAAATTCTCGCTGCTGTCGAGGCCCATGAAGACACACACATAGCCTACCAAACTCATGTCCCATCCGCTGCGGAAAAGGTACGTGAACTGCTGGTTGAATTCATTGGCGCCTTGCCTGCAGAGCTTCCTGCCGTCAAGGCGCTTCAGGAGTTTGCAGACCTTGCTTTTGGGTTGCCTGCAGTCGTGGTCGATGCGGTGTCGCAGATGAAACATTTCAACTCCCTGTTTGGCCGGGAGACTTCATATCTTTCTCTGGTACGCAGGCCGGCTTGGTCGTCTGCTGTGCCGGTTTGAACCAATTAGACGCAACAAGGCGAATCGCGGAGGAAATTAAGGCATGGCAAGAACAGTAGAGCGTCAATACGAAAGCCATATCGAACTCAAGGAAAAGCAGGGCCTGACCCGGCTCGGTGTGGAGAAGAATGCCAACTGGCATGGTGATCCCAAACGCCTGGTGTTCGTTCTCGCCCGCTATAAGTTCATTGCCAAAATGCTGTCAGGTAAAAAGCGGGTACTCGAAGTCGGATGCGGTGATGCTTTTCCTGTCCGCATCGTATTGCAGGAAGTGGGCGAACTGCACGCCGTGGATATCGACCCCTTGTTCATCGAAGATGCACAAGAACGTGCCGATCCGACTTGGCCGTTCACTTTGGCGGTGCATGACATGCTCTCGGGGTCTGTGCCGGGCGAGTTTGATGGCGCCTATACCCTCGACGTGCTCGAACACATTGAGCAGGCCAGCGAACGCCAATTTCTCGACAACATCGTATCCAGCCTGACGCCAGAAGGTGTGTTGATTGTCGGCATGCCATCGCTCGAATCTCAAGCCTATGCCGCGCCGCTCAGCAAGATCGGTCATATCAACTGCAAGAAAGGTCCAGAGATCAAGTCGCTCATGCTCGAGTATTTTGACAATGTATTCATGTTCTCCATGAACGACGAAGTCATCCACACCGGCTATCAGCCCATGGCGCAGTACCTTTTTGCCCTGTGTGCCGGCAAGCGCATGCGCGAGGATCAATGACCGTCTGCTGCACCGTCTGCGGAAGTACCTCGCTCCAGCGTTCGCTGGATTTTGGCAGCCAACCACCCTCTAACCGTTTTTTGCACCCGGGAAGCGAGAGTGGAGAGGAATGTTATTCGCTGAGCCTCGGTTACTGCGATGACTGCGGCACCGCTCAACTGGTGGATCGCATGCCCATCAATGCGATCCGGCCGCGATTCGACTGGCTCGCCAATAGCGAACCCGAAAGCCACCTTGACGAGCTGTCGGAAAAACTTATAGCTCTGCCGGGCATCAACGTCGATGCACGAATCCTCGGTACCAGCTACAAGGACCAGAGCACGCTGGAGCGTTTCTCTCAACGAGGGTTTCGCCAAGTAGATTCCATAAAGCTGAATGATCTGCTCGCCCGCTCATCTACTTTTGGCCTAGAAACTTTGCAGCACAGTCTTTCAGACACCACTGTCATCGATGCCTTGCGGAATCGGTATGGTGCTGCCGATGTTCTGCTGGTGCGCCACATGGTCGAACATGCGGAATCAGCGGCGTGCTTCCTATCCACTCTTCGTGCCTTGCTGGCTCCCGGGGGCTACATGGTCGTCGAATTTCCGGACAACGAGTGCATCTTGCGTCGCTCACACCACGCCTTTGTCTGGGAAGAGCATTTTAGTTATTTCACCGAACCCTCGTTTCGAAATTTGGCAAATCGGGTCGGTGCGACTGTTGTTCGTTTCGAGCGCTATCGCTACCCCTTCGAGGATGCCTTAGTCGCTGTACTGCGCTTCGATTCCATTGCTCCCGTGATTGATCTACCAAATCGCGGCACCGTGGACGACCTTCAGGCCTTTGCCGATAGCTACCCAGTTGAAAAGGACCGGTGGCATACCGCCCTCTCGTCGCTGAAATCATCAGGTGAAACGCTCGCTGTTTTCGGCGGCGGCCACCTTGCCGTCAAATTCATCAACTTCATGGGCATCTCCCCGTTCATCGATTGTGTGATTGACGACCATCCGAAGAAGGTTGGGATGCGCATGCCAGGCTCTCATCTGCCTATCGAGCCCTCATCAGCACTGGCTGCAAGAAACATCCGTACCTGCATCTCGACCCTGAGTCCGGAGAGTGAGGTCCGCGTCCGTCAGAAGCTCGCCGATTATTTCAATGCTGGAGGAAATTTCGTTCCGGCTTTTCCTCTCACCTAGAGACGCACAATGAGCCCTTTGCCCCTCAAGAAAATCAACGACGAGGTTTATGTTGCCGCAGATGAAATTGTTCGTCTGGATAGGCAAGCCGTCGTATTTATCCGTGACTGCGCCCTGCGCAATCCCCGAGGTCGTGCCCGTATCTGTGCCCACAAGGATTCCGGCGACAACCTCCACGAGATGCTGATTGGCATCGCCCCCGGTAGCTACGTGCGCCCTCACCGCCACCACGGCAAGGTCGAGTCCTTCCACCTGATCGAGGGTAGCGCCGACATTGTCATCCTCTCGGAGCAGGGGAGCATAGAAGATGTGATTGAACTGGGACCGAGCGCCAATTTCTACTACCGTCTCGATAGCCCGCGCTATCACACACTCTTAATCAGCAGTCCGGTTCTGGTAATTCACGAGACTACCAATGGCCCGTTTGATCCGGCCCAGACCGATTGGGCCGCTTTTTCGCCGGTCGAAGGTACTGCCGAATCCGTTTCCTATACGTCACAGTTGCGCCAAAGGGTTAGCGACTGGAAAGCATCACGATAGATAGCTACTGGAGAGAATATGTTTTCCCGAATCAAGGCGTCTATCGCCAGACTCTATGTGGCCTTTCTTGGCCATCACAGTGTATGGGTACTGGGCGTACTGGCTAAATCACAATTGTCCGGTAATCCCATCGTTCGTGGCATCGGCTATTTGCCGTTCCAGCTCGCTGACGCAGTGCTGGGTTTTGGAGCACTAAGATTCATCGCTCATGTATCCCGCCGTGAACCCAAACGCAGGCACCGCACCCGCATAAATAACCGGACATTGCGGTCATATCTTTACCTGGCAGTGGGTAAGGCCGACAAAGGATTGGCTTCGCAACTACAACCGGCCACTTTCCGTGAGGCATTATCGGGTGAGCAGTTTGACCCTGAGGCTCAATATGCCTTGGCGCACCAACTCTTCCAGGCGGGCAAACTTGCCTTAGCCTGCGAGTCCTTTGAGGACCTGATCGAGCGTTCTTCAGGCAAGTTTCCGCTGGAACGCAGGCTGCAACTCCTTCGTGACGCTGGCATCACCTTCTTCATGCTCGGCAAAATCGAGCTGGCAAATCAATATTGGAGAAAGGCCGGAGAATTGCGGCGCTTCATCCTCGGCGAGGAGTCCGGACCCATCTACCGGATTGTTGGCAACTCTTGGTTTGCCGCCATCGGCCATGTGGCGATGCTCGATTTTTACGCCAAGTACAACAAGCTCTACAGAGATGCGGAGGTTCGTGTCGTCGCTCAAACCGACATCAGTGGTGTGCCCGGCAACTACCTGTGCGAGCGCTTGGGTGAAGCAGGCATTGAGTTCATCGAGAGCGGAAGGCTGCAACCAGACTATGACCGTTGGGCCAAGCGCCATGGCAAGCGTCGCTGGAGCCAGCTAACGTCAGCGGAACGTTTTGCGATGATCGACGATTTCTGGGAATTCGAGTTTCCAGATGGCGAGGTGTGGGGTTATACCCACGCGGCGGACAAGATCCAGAAAGAATGGGAGCGGCAACAGCGGCCGCCAGTGCTTTCGGTTACCGATGGTGAACGGAAATTCATTGACCGGGCGTTGAACTTGCTCGGGTTGCCCGAAGGGGCTTGGTACATTTGTCTGCATGTGCGAGAGCCGGGTTTCCACAAAGGTTGGAATACGCTTTACCCCAGCATGCGGGATGCCAATATCGATGACTATTTGCCGGCCATCGACCTGATTGTGAAAAGTGGGGGCTGGGTTATCCGTATGGGCGATCCCTCGATGAAGCCGCTGGCACCAATACCGGGAGTCATCGACTATGCTCATAGCACCCTCAAGACACCTCGCGCGGACATCTTGATCCCTCTCGGCTGCCGATTTTTCTTGGGGACGAATTCTGGTTTCGCCACCATTCCGGCGATCTATGGCGTTCGCTGTGTGTTTTCCAACTGGCTGCCAATTGGTTTGCCGTTATGGCCCAGTCAGGACTTGATGATGCCAAAGTTGTTTTGGGATGAAAGCCGCGAGTGCTATCTGACTATCGACGAAATATTCGCATCCGGAGTGGCATACATTCAGAATTGGGCGGATCTGCCGGCAGGGATCAGGCTGCACGACAACACCCCGGACGATATACGAGAGATCACCGCAGAAGCACTTGGCATGTCTCCGGAATCTCCGGATGAAAGGCTCGCGGATGCCCGTGCTTATTATCGTCAAGTGGCCGAGTGCCATGGAAGTTACGTGGGCAGCACGCTCGCAGGTGCATTTATTCGGCAGTATGGTTCCATGCTGAAGCCGGTGCTAACGGAAGAAAATAACTGAAATAAATCGTGCAGCTCCCGACAACATGCGGCGGGGAGCGGGAAATAAAAGGGAGAATGAACATGGGCTACGCCCCAGCAATGTTTGAAGAAATCGGCAATCTGGAACTTCCATCGAAAGAAGTTCTCGATGTCGGCGCGCAGGACGTATCGATAGGTTCCACCGCTGAACTGGACCAATTGAATCAGTTCATCAGCAAACATAACCCGGGCGGACGATTGCTCGCCATTAGCCAGTTTCCCTCGGTTATTGAGGCACGCGAAGTTTATCTTCGCGCCGGTTTTTCCTATACATGCATTGATGTTGACGAACGCCCCGGCACTCTCCGCGTGGACTTGGCTCGCTTTGACATTCCGCGGCCGAGAGGTCGATACGGGCTGGTGGTCAACGTGGGCACTACCGAGCACCTCGCCAGTCCGGCCGCTACGTTTGCACTGATGCACGAGATGTGCGCCGAAGGGGGAGTTCTCTATAACGACGTGCCTCTTTTTGGTCTCGGCAACCATGGGCTAATGAACCCGACGCCAAAATTCTGGCACGCCCTGATCTGGATGAACGGTTACAAAGCGCTAAGTGTCAGGGCCAGAACTTGCGATGAGACGGCGATGGATCGCGGCAATTTTTTTCATGATTATCTTGACTACATGGAAGGGCTACGGAATATCGTTGGTGTGTCGTCCTTGATCACCACAGTACTGGAAAAAAGTACCAGTTGGCCCTTTGTGGTTCCATTTGATGCTGTCTTTAATGACGATAAGCGTGGCTTGTCCTTGGCGCAGCTCTTGATTGGATCGTATCGTCCCTTTGTCGCAACTGGGGCATATACAGAACAGGAAGTCGTGGCTGGTATTAATAACTTCCTGAAAATGAATGGGCGCACTTTCCGGCTGAAGGGCCTCGATGATTTTGGTCCTCTGGACACGCAAGACCCGAAGGAGGTTGTCATGCCCCCTCCCCGCGGCTTTGTGGATTGGCTGGTTTCCAAATTGCATACCCCTCAGCCGGAAAGGGCACCATCACATGAACTGGCTCCGCATTCATCGGAAAGAATATCAAACCCCGCGCCTGGGAATGTCGTTTTAGATACCCAGAAGGCAATCCAAACCGAATCCTTCGTGGCTGCCCGATCTGAACCTGATTCCTTATCTCAGTTTTCTTCGGCGGACGATGCAGTGATCAAAATTGCCGAGGCTGTCGGGGGCGGAAAGTCTGATATGGCCAACCTGCTTGCGGACAGTGCCCTAGTTGACTTCCCTTACGATTGGCGGATACATCAGCAAAAAGCTAGAGCACTTGAGGGCTTAACTGAGTCAAATTCTTTGTGTTTGACATTGCCGGTGAAAGAATTGACGATTGCCAAGCATTTATTTACGGCAGCCGAATTGGCTGCTCAGGATCTCGATTCGCTTCCACGGGCTAGTTCACTGATCTCAATGGGCAGAAACCAGCTTGAAACGGCAGACACAAAAGCGGCTAACAGTCTCTCCCGCGTACTGTCCTCGAAAATGGAGGATCAAAACTCCCCACTCTTAATCGTCCTATCGACGCTGCCAAAATCGGCCTCAGCATTTATTTGGATGAGTTTGTCATCTGGTCTTTCTCTTCAGCCTGTTCGATTGAGTACTTGGACTGGGACTGAGGACGCATCGGAAATAATTGATTTGGAGCGGCTCGCCAATCTGGCTAACAAAGGTGGCGCTGTCGTGCAAGGTCATTTCTTCCCAGAAGGGGTTACTACATACGCAATTAATACCCTTTCGAAAGTATTAGCTCATGTTCGCGATCCCAGACAAACCGTAATGTCGTGGGCACACTACCTTGCAGACCCAGAGCACGTCGGTCGCCAAGCCCACAATAGCTATGCAAGAGTGCTATCTCACCTTAGTCTGGAAGATAGGATCGACTGGGCGATTGATTGGTACCTTCCTCGCCAGATTCAGTACCTAACTACATGGATGAACGGTGTGAAGAGCGGTAGTATCAAAGCGACTGTTCTTTTCTTGAAACAAGAAGACCTAGTGAATGACCCCGCAGCCTATTTCAATTCAATCTTGGATTTTTATTCGATTGACCGAAAATTATTTACCCATCCAGAGTCTCCAACTGTCGGGAAATTGCATTTCCGTGGGGGGCAAACGGATGAATGGCGGCAAGCCCTTTCATCAGGCCAGACTACCTCTGTTCAGCGCCTAGTCTCGGATGATCTGTTAGAGTTTTACGGCTGGGAGCGTTAGTTCAGTTGGCGTCCATGCAAAGTAATTCTTACGGTAGCGTTTGGCAGCAGGCATCAGCAAACATGGCTGACTTGCTGGCTTCCGATCAGACTGATGTTGTCCGGTTGCGGCAAATTCTTGAGCTGGGCTATTTCTCCCAATTCACATCCTATCCGACGCCGGAATTCAACGACGCTGTTGCAACATGGTTACAGCAGCACCTTGCCCAGCACTTTGATGTCGAGATTGGCAGCTTGCCTGATGATCTGGTTGAACTGGATATCGTGCCGGCTGCCACCATAATCCGCAGGGGCAACCGCAAGCTAAGCCCAGATCTGCTGCGCTATGTAATTTATGCGATGCAGCTTCGCGATATTTGGCCCCCTCCCGGCGAGACGAAAGCTAACGTCCTTGAGATCGGATCGGGGTACGGCGGGTTTGCGCGCACATTGAAATGCTTCCATCCGGATACGCGCTTTTGGCTTGCCGATATTCCCGAGTCGCTGCACTGCGCCGAGATCTACTTACGAGCGGCTTTTCCCGATGCGACGATTGCATGGCAAGAAGTTGGCGCTGCCGAAACGGCACATGAGGCTGATTTTTGCCTGGTTCCGGTGGTCGATGCCCCGCAAGTCTTGGCAGGAAAGCATTTTGACCTGGCAATCAACGTTTGGTCATTTGGCGAAATGCCGAATGCGTTTGTCAATGCCTGGATGAAGCTTGTCCAGCAGGATTGCCAGGTGGATTGGCTGTTTACGATCAATTCCTTTATGGCACCAGTCACTCCCGCATCTGTTGCAAGAACGGAAGTCGGCGATTGGTTGTTTGGCTTGGATGAGCGTTGGGAAATCAATGCTTTCGAGATCGACCCCGCGGTTCACCGTTGCCCGCTGATACGCAACTTTCCCAAGGGGATCGGTTTTCTGGGAAAGCGGGTTACCGATGAGCAGACGCTTGCCGATCTTCGAAAACAGGCGACTCTGAATGCTGCTGCTGTCATGCTGGAAGATTGGGTTGGCATCGCAATCGATGATCGGACAAGCTCCAGCCCGGGGCGACCGGAACGCATGCTCGACCATTCGGGTAATGAATTCGATGGGCGGAGAGTTTCCTGTCGTCGACTTGCAAGCTTGACCGACTACATCGGCCATTTCAATATTGAGTCCGGTATCGATGGTACTTTTTTCCGCTTGTGGAATGATTTCCGAATCAATCGCAGCGAGCGTTCCAGAGCATTGCTGGTTGCTTATTTGGCGATGGTTGGCAAGGCGGATCTGGAGCGTCGTTGCACGAAAGAGGAGCTGCTGCTGCTCAAACGCTTGCCGCCACTGCCGATGCATCATGAATACTCGGCTTTCGGGGCTGCAGTAGAGCAAGGGAAAATTACTCACGAAGGCGCCTGGTTAACGGATCAGGAAGCCTGTGATCGGGCATTGGAGTACAAAAAATCCGGTGAGTTTGAGGCCGCAATGACTTTATGGACCAAGGTTGCCGCAGCCTACCCGGCGCATGGCGACTGCTGGTTCCAATTAGCGTTGTTATCCGAATTGCGCAACGACTGGCCTTGGGCTGCAGTGTTCGCTGCTCATTCGGTGCGGCTGGGTTGTGACTATTACGTAGAAGGGGCCGAGCGCATGAAGGCCGCCTTTAATGTGTCTCTGGCTGACATAAATTCAGAAAAATCATTGCTTTCCCGCTGGTTACCTCGCCGCGAGCGGGCAAAAGTTACGGAGATGGCGGCCGACGATGCGCCCACCCCCCTAATTCACTTCTGTCGTCAGTACTTCAATGGCAGAGAACAGGCAGCCTTCGCTGGACTTGCCCAGTTACGTCGCGACTCCTGTGATGAGGTCGGGGCGCAGGCGCTTGAGGGCGCGGCAGCCCAGTATCCTTAGGCGTTCGCTGTTATAAACAGCGGTGGCAAGTCGAGCCGCTTCTGGTCGATTTCCGCTTGCCGCAGCAATACCTCGGCCGCTTCGTTGAAGTGGTGGTCTCGCAACAGTGCCAGTATCCCTGCCAAGCAACTGTTGAGTTCTCCGACATGCTCGGCCGTACGCCTTGAGAATTCGGTCTTGCCAATTGCAGTGACAGCGTGGCGTTCAAAAAAGGTTTCCGGCATTAGCCTTGGAAATCGCTCTGTCAACTCGAAGAATCGCAGCATGAATTTGAACCAGGGTTCGGCGAAGTCGAGTTCGCGCCAGGCGTAGTGCTCAGCTTCATGCAATGCCCAGAGCGCGTGCTCAACATAGCCTTGAGACAAAGAGAAGAAAGCCAATTTGGCGAGGCTTATAGCTTTGCCCTGAGTTGTGCGGTTAGATGCAGCGATGGATCGGGGGTTCTTCAGGAAGAGGGCGTCGGTGGTCACGGGAACGCCGCTGCCGCGCAGACCCAATGGGGACCGATACAGGGAGCCATTAAGTAGTTGGAATAGTTTGGCGAAGACGAAGCCACGGCTGGTTAGAAATGTACAGATATCGCCGAAAAGTGGTTGGTCTTGGTAAAGGGGTACAAACTCGACTTCTGTGACGATACAGACTGCCGCGTCCAGCGCGGTTGGGGAGCCCTGGAGAATTTCGAGCTCCGTGCCCTGCGTGTCTAGGGAAAGAAAATCTGGTAGCGGTATATCACTGCCTTCATTGGTGATCTGGTCGAGCGTTTTGGTGGCTACCTCGCGTCGGCTCTTGGCTGAGATCGCTTCATAGACGGTGTAGTCGTAGTCAATCCAGTGCGCTGGGATGTAAAGATCCCTGAGTTCGGCGTTGGCTTCAAGCAACGAGCTGCCGTAGCCATGGTGAGCGTCGCAGAATGTTCGCAGGCCGCCGGTGCCGGACACGCATTCGTTGAGGATGATCACCTTTGCTGCACGGCTGCTGTTTAGTTGCTCGAGTTCGGCGATGCAGGCGGGATCGGCCTCGTAGAGCACATTGACTACAGAAGCCTCGAAAGCTGGGTTCGTCGGAAAGGCTTGGGTGGGGCCTCGGGCACCGATGTGGTGGACGGCCAGTTTGGCGTTGAGCATAGAAATCCTCTCGGAGCTTTGGAGCATTCGGTGACGTTTGAGAAATCTGGAACCAACCCTGGATGTGGTCCCGAACGAGTAGTGATCGGCCATTAATAAGGCAAGGAATGCCTGCTGCAGTGTCTTGCATTCGTGGGCATCAGCAACGCTTCCCTCTAGGTGATCGAGCATTTCAGTCGCAAGTTGCTTGATGTCCTCTGGGCTGTTTTCTTCAACCCGGATGCCAGCGCCAGTGAAGTCCCGGCCGTATTGCGCGCGCGAAAGATGCGATGCGAAAATTTCGCTGAAACTAAGATAGCGATCCTCATTCAGGGACCAGTGAAGCTTTGGGATTGAAATATCCTGAGGGCTGACGCCCATGGCCGAGATGGGGACCATGTTGACGAGTGCGCAGGGAACGCCGAATGCCGTGCCGACGAGAGCGACGCCGGAGGTGTTGCCGAGAATGAAGCGTGCCCTCGCACAGAGAATGATGTCCAGTCGAGGCGATTTCAGCGGATGGTGGGCATAGTCGATAACCTGCGCCATCGGCGGTAGCGGTCGCATCGAAGGGTCGCCAATCCGTATTACCCATCCTCCGCGTTTGACGATTTCCTGCATTGCGAGAATGGTGTTTTCGGTACGACTATTACGATGGCTGTGCAGTTCTTCGTCCACGGGCGAAAAACCGGATTCGCGGGCGTGGACGCAGACGAACCAGGCGCTTTGCGGTAAGCCCAGTTTTAGAAGCATCTCGGCCCCCCATGCTTGGTCTTCGACCGACAACGCAAGGAGGGGCGGACGGTCGTTCCATTCGGCGTGGATGCGATACGCGGCCTGGGCCTGGCCAATGGCGCGAACATAGTGGTCGATGTTGTAACGCATCAGCCCCCAACGGCTCATGCTGGCGATGAGGAAGCAGGTGGTACGGCTGCGAACGATGTGGAAGTGCGGCTGCCAATAGGTCAAGAGGTGTTCGTTGGCGACGCGGCCGGGCGGTGCGAGCATGATCCATTTTCTGTACGGAACATGGCCCAGCGTATGCTCCTTGAGCAGACAGTCTGGTTCCAGGGCCAGGTGGCCAATGCGGTCGGTGAAGATGGTGACGTGGCGGTAACCCGCCAGATGCAGCAGCGCAGTAACCGGCAGCAGGGTAAGACCGAGACCGAGACCGAGAAGCTTGCTTATTACCTTGCCGGCGAGGGTAGGCAACGGCATCCGCCGAATGCGCCGCAGTTCGAATTCGAGCCTGCGCAGGTTAATTGCTGTCATGGGCGAGAAAAGTTGGCGCTGGTGGGCGGCGTTTTCATTCTTTGCCACCATACTGCGGCTCGAACGCTGCTACGAAACTTGCCAGTTGTTCTTTGGGTAAGCGATTGATCCCAGCTGCAGTTTTGCGGCCACCTCCGGTAGGGAACTGGCGGCACAGTTGATCGGCGCCGCTCGGTTTAGCCTTCGGTGCGCGGACGCTGACGGTGTAGTCGCCACCAGAATTATGGGTGAGGATGGCATGCGCCTTGGTGGGGTGGGCGACGGCCAACTCGTTGGCGAAGACACCGGATACCCGACGCGCCCAATTGGTGTCGGGCAGGATGTAAATGGTGCCGTGAGGTGTATGTGAGTGGGGTTGGACGCTGCGCGCGTTGCCGATGTCTTCATTGAATCCACTGCGCAGAATCTCGAAGGGAGGGAAGTCCCGTATGAAGGCGAACGGGTTGGCTGCCTGTATCATCAGGTGAAACAGCAACTCGGGCGGGTAACGCAAGTCGGCGACGGTTTCGCCGTAGGCGTTGTAGTTCAAGGCTTCGCCCAGTTCCTGGAGCAGTTTGGTCTTGTCGATGGGAAGCCCTGCGGCCGTGGCGAGCTGTTCGGCGCTCTGGTGGAGGTTGTCGCCGAAGGCCCCTGCGATGGCCCAAAGCCGTTGTGCGCCACTCAAGTGCCGGTCGACAATGAGGCTGGTGCAGGTGTCGGGGGCGGTGACGATGTGCGCGTTCAGGCCAGGATGCGCGGGGATCGGGTCGGCGTAATGGTGATCGAACCATTCGACTTGCGCACCGGCTGCGAGGATCCGTTGCAGGTCGGCGCGGTTGCTGTCGAGCGAGATGTCGAGCACGGTGAAGTGATCGTCTTCGGCGACATTGACGCGGTCGAGCAATTGGATGTCGCGTTTGACGCCGGTGACGAGATTCGAATCAAGAGGGTGCGCTAGACGTAGCTGCACGAGGGCACAAAGGCCGTCGGCGTCGCCGTTGAAGATGTCGTAATGGGTCATTTCGTTTCTTTGGTCAGGCAGTGCGGCGTGCCATAACGAGAATTTCTTCTCCCTTGTGTGGCTGGAAGAAAAGCGTAACCCATTCAATATAAAACAGGCATAAGCCAAATAGCTTGGCGGTGAACGGAAGTTGTCCAATCTTATAAGGACTGCCACGTTGCAGGATCAGGCTTGCACCGAGTGTCCAGTTAGCGTCCCGTGGGGTGGTGGTAGTGCGGATGTTGCGGAATCCGGTGTCGGTACAGAGCTTGGTCAGGTTCCGGCTGTTAAACAAATGCAGGTGCCGTGGCGGGTCGAGATGCAGCCAGTCTCTACCGAAACAGCGATGGCCAAGGCTATCAGTATTCGGGGTCAGCATGACCAGTAAGCCGCCGGGTCGGAGCAGGCGATGACATTCACGAATTATTTCTTGTGGATCAGAAACGTGCTCGATGACATGACTCATGAGGATGACGTTGTAGGATGCGGCGGGGATGGCGCCTGGTTGCAACGTTGCTGAGAGAACGTTAAGCCCCTTGGCCCTTGCCAATTGAGCGGCACCGGCATCTGGTTCGATCCCGTTGGTCTCCCATCCCAGATTCCGGAACAGTGCCAGGCGATTGCCGTTGCCACAGCCGATCTCAAGCAGTCTGCCTTCATTTATCCATGGCAACCACATCGCCATGGCATCCATCCCGATGCGTCGGTGGGGCATGATGGCCATCAATGCGCCGATGACCCGGACCCACCAGGCGCCTTCTGTTACTGGATAGCCAAATCTTCGGCAGATATAGCTGTTCCGTGCTCGAAGATACAGGCGACGGAATTTCGAGACGCCGCTATCCGGGGTGTGCGTGTAGTACATCTCGTAGGCCTTGGACAGGGTTGCGGCATCCGGCATCGGATCAATCCAGACTAGACCACAGTCAGGGTTGGTGCAGCGATTCAGGTTCCACGCCCCGGGGGCGCTACCAATTCGGTCTCTAAGGTCGCTATGGAGGCGTTCTGAATCGCCCTCACATAGTCTGCATTGCGTGGATTTCATGTATTCAAACGCCCACTCATGCTTGGCGATAGGCTGACTCGGCACCAGCCCTCCGGGCGCAATCGAGCAAAATAACGCCTACCATAATGACAATAGCACCAATACTTTTAATGGTCATGTGCGTTGCAGGTAAAATGTCGCATTCTACAAGGGAAGCTAGGCATGGCTTTGGATAAGGAAGGTATGTTGGCCGAAATCGTCGCGGAGATTGCGCAAAAAACTCGCAATTCGAAGCGAATTGTTTTTGTATCCGGCAATTTCAATGTGATTCATCCGGGCCACTTGAGACTCCTGAATTTCGCTGCCGAGTGCGGCGATTTTCTTGTTGTGGGTGTCACCGGAGATGATGTTCCCGGGGCGTTAATTCCAGAGAAACTGCGCCTGGAAGGCGTGAAGGCCATCAGCGCCGTGAGTTTTGCCTTTCTGTTACCTGTTCCTGCCGAGGAGTTTATTGCGGTACTGAAGCCTCACATGATTGTAAAGGGCAAAGAGCACGAGGCGCATTTCAACCCGGAGCAGCCGGTCATTGAGGGCTATGGGGGGAAACTCCTCTTCAGTTCTGGTGAGGTACGCTTTTCGTCCATGGATTTGCTGCAGCGCGAACTCCGAGAATCCAATCTTTCCGCAATACGCAAGCCGATCGATTTTCCGGCGCGCCATGGATTCAATAGCCGGGGGCTTGCCGATTTGGTCGGACAATTTTCCTCACTCCGCGTTGTCGTTGTCGGCGATCTTATTGTTGATGAATATGTGACTTGCGACCCGTTGGGCATGTCGCAGGAGGATCCGACTATCGTGGTGACGCCGATCAAGCATGATCTGTTTGTCGGTGGGGCCGGAATTGTTGCGGCCCATGCAAGAGGGCTGGGTGCCCAAGTTACGTATTTTGGTGTTGTCGGAGAAGATCAGGCGGCAGCCTATGCCTTAAAAACACTTCAGCAACACGGTGTTGATGCCTTTCTAGTCAAGGATGAAAGCCGGCCGACTACCTTGAAGCAACGTTATCGGGCGCGTGGCAAGACGCTCTTGCGTGTCAGCCATTTACACCAGCACGATATTAGCCACGAGTTGATTGCCGATATGCTCGGTAAGCTGGATCTGGCGTTGGAAAATGCCGACCTGCTGGTGTTCTCTGATTTCAACTACGGTTGCCTTCCTCAACTATTGGTTGACGAGATTATCGCTCGATGTGCGCAACATGGCGTGCCAATGGTTGCAGATAGCCAGTCGTCGTCGCAGGTGGGGGATGTCTCCCGCTTTCAGGGGATGCTGCTCTTGACGCCGACCGAGCATGAGGCGCGGCTGGCAGTGCGTGATACGGGCTCCGGACTGGCTTTTCTGGCAGACGCGCTGCACCGCAAAGCCAGAGCCGGCCATGTTTTCATCACGCTAGGGGCAGAAGGCGTTTTGGTACATTCTGCCGATGGCGCGCACAGGGGATTGGTCACTGACCAGTTGCCTGCATTCAATACGGCGCCCAAGGATGTTTCTGGTGCTGGCGACTGTCTGTTGATGTGTTCGTCAATGGCGCTGGTTGCAGGGGCGACAATTTGGGAGAGTGCTTATCTTGGCTCCATCGCTGCCGCATGCCAGGTTGGTCGGGTTGGGAATTTCCCTTTGTCCGCAGCAGAGGTGATTCAGGAGCTGATGCTGTGAGGGCATTACTTCTGGCCGCAGGCCTGGGAACGCGCCTGCGGCCGATTACCGATCATGTGCCAAAGTGTCTGGTGCCGATTCATGGGAAGCCGTTGTTGGGGTATTGGCTCGATATGTTGTTGCCAAATGGTATCGAGCGGGTCTTGGTAAATACGCATTACCTGCCGCACACTGTACAAAGTTTTGTGGCCGAATCTGCTTGGCGAGATTCCATCGAGATGGCGTATGAGGATGAACTGCTCGGTACCGGCGGGACCGTATTGAAGAACCGCAATTTCCTTGCAGGCGGGCCTTTCATGGTGGTTCACGCGGACAATTTGACCCGATTTGATGTCGGGGCGTTTATTCGTGCTCACTCAGCGCGACCGACTGGTGTCGATATCACGATGATGACCTTTGATACCGATGCACCGCAAAGCTGTGGCATCGTCGAACTTGATGAGCGTGGTGTAGTCATCAAGTTCCACGAAAAGCTTGCCAAGCCGCCAAGCAATCATGCTAATGCTGCTGTCTATATCTTCGAGCCATCAGTGATTGATTTTCTGGCCTCGCTGGACAAGACGGTCATCGATATCAGCACGGAAGTGTTGCCTAGGTATCTGGGGCGTATGCAGGCCTTCCACAATTCGGACTACCACCGAGACATTGGCACACCGGAAAGTCTGGCGCTGGCAGAACAGGAGTTCTGATGCTGGCTGGTTTGGTATCGGTAATTGTCGTTAACTTCAACGCTGGAAGTACCTTGCCCCGCTGTTTGGAGGCATTGCGCGCGCAGACACTCAAGCCTGCCAGAGTGATCGTCATTGACAATGACAGCACCGACGATTCCATCGAGAGTGCCAGAGAACTGTTTCCGGAATTCGAATACATTTGCCTACCTGAGAACACTGGTTTTGCGGCAGCGAACAATCGAGCTATCGAGCACTGCGAAAGCGAGTTCGTTGCCTTGCTCAACCCGGATGCTTTTCCCGAACCGGCTTGGCTGGAAGAGCTTGTCAATGCGGCAAGGCAGACTCCTGACGCAGCATCCTTCGGGTCCTGCCAATTGATGGCAGTCGAGACCGATGTGCTCGATGGTATCGAGGATGTTTGCCATATCAGCGGGCTAGTCTGGCGAGGGGGCTATGGCCGTTCCATGAATAGTGACGATTGCACGGCCAGGGAAATTTTCTCGCCGTGTGCGGCGGCAGCACTTTATCGACGGCAGGCGGTGCTGGCGGTTGGGGGGTTCGACGAGGATTTTTTCTGCTACGTCGAGGATGTCGATTTGGGGTTTCGCTTGCGACTCTCCGGTTGGCAGTCGTTTTACGTTCCCGGTGCAGTCGTCAGGCATGTGGGCTCAGCAACGACGGGGGGGGCGCACAGCAGTTTTGCTGTTTATCATGGCCACCGCAATCTCGTCTGGATGTTTGTCAAAAATATGCCGGGATACTTGTTCTGTGCGCTCCTGCCGTTGCATTTAGCCATGAATCTTGTCAGCGTCGTCTGGTTCATGTTTCAGGGGCAGGCGGCTACCATCCTCCGCGCCAAACGGGACGCGATCAAAGGTTTGCCAAAGGCCTGGAGGAAGCGTGCGGTCGTGCAGAGCCGTCGCAGCCTACCCGCTAATGCTTTGTGGGCCATGCTGAATAAAGCCTTTTTCCCAAGCCGGCGGCAGAGCAGGGCTAATTCTTCCACATGACAAAATCCACCTTGCTGTCGGATGGTTCTGGCATGGAGAACGATGTCTCCATCGTTGTAGTCAATTACAACGCCGGCGCGCTGCTCGAACCCTGTGTCGATCTAAGTCTTCAGCAGGCCCGGGAAGTCATACTCGTCGATAATGCCTCGACCGACGAGAGTATGAATGAGGTAACACGTCGGTTCGAGGGGAATTCGAGGTTGCGGGTTATCTGCAATTCGACCAACCTCGGTTTTGCTGTCGCGTGCAATATCGGGGCGAAGGCGGCCAGTGGGCAGTTCGTGCTGTTCTTGAACCCGGATTGCGCTTTGGAAGGGGGAGCGGTCAGCCAGCTAAGACTGGCACTTGATGCTGACCCAAAGGCGGGGATGGGCGGGGGTCTGCTTCTTGATATCGAGGGCAAGGAGCAGGGCGGAGGGCGCCGTGCGGTTCCAACACCTTGGCGTTCGTTGGTTCGTGTTTTTCGGTTGTCTAGATTTGCGGATCGATGGCCTCGCCTCTTTGCAGACTTTAATCTTCATGAGCAACCGCTTCCCGAATACCCTATAGAGGTTGAAGCAATCTCGGGTGCCTGCACAATGGTGAAGCGTCATGCCATGCAGGATGTCGGACCGTGGGATGAGAAATATTTCCTGCACTGCGAGGACTTGGATCTTTGCATGCGCTACCGCCAAAAAGGCTGGGCCATTCTTTTTGTCCCTGCTTCCCGCATTGTTCACCACCGCGGTGCATGCAGCCGGTCGAGACCCCTGTTTGTCGAGTGGCACAAACATCATGGGATGTTGAGGTTCTACCACAAGTTCTTCCAGCGCCAATACCCCGGCGCGCTCATGTGGCTGGTTACGTTGGGCGTATGGCTGAGATTCTGTGCCGTTGTCGCGTACATCGGTGTGCGTGGCATCGGCAGACAGCTCATCGGCGGACGTAATGGATGACAGGCGTGTAGGTGTCCTCGGTGCTCGAAGTCTGGTCGGGGCCTGCCTGCTCCCGATGCTTCTGGAGGCAGGCTGGAAGGTCGTTGCGTTTTCTCGCCGACCGATGGTTTCGAATCACCTTGGTCTTGAGTGGCGTCAATGGCCTGCTAACGGTATGGATGCCGATTACTCGATTGACCATTGGATATCGCTTCTGCCGATCTGGATATTGCCGGAATTCTTTCCGCTGCTTGAGCGATATGACGCGCAGCGTGTTATTGCTCTTTCTTCAACCAGTCGGTTCGTCAAAGTCGAATCTTCGGAACCCTGGGAGCGAGAACAGGCGGCATTGCTTGCCGGTGGTGAGCGACAACTTCAAGACTGGGTAGAATTGGCCGGGAAGCAGTGGTTGATTTTTCGTCCGACATTGGTCTACGGGCTGGGCCGGGACAAAAATATTTCAGAAATAGCTCGATTCATTCGACGCTTTGGTTTCTTTCCCTTGTTTGCAGGCGGTCGGGGCCTGCGGCAACCGATTCATGCCTTCGATGTGGCGAAGGTTTGTGCAGCAGCTGTTGGCAATATGTCGGCGAGCAACCGGGCCTACGATATTTCGGGCGCGGACACGCTGACTTACCGCGACATGGTCATTGAGGTTTTCAGGGGAATGGACCGTCGCCCAAGGCTTGTTCCCGTGCCGTTGTGGAGCGCCAAAGCAGCTTTTTTTCTGCTTCGACTACATCCTCGATATCAGCACTGGTCGGTGGCGATGATTGAACGCATGGGACAGGATCTGGTGTTTGATCACGCCCAGGCGGCACGAGATTTCGCATTTCAGCCGAAGGGGTTTGTACTCGCAGCAGAGGACGTGCCGGCATGATCAAGATTTTGTTGTTGGCGCTGAGTTTTCTGGCCTCCTGGTGTTTGACGATCTGGCTGTTGCATCGTGCCGAGCGGCTGAGCCTGATGCAAGCGCCAACGCTGCGTTGCAGCCATGTGCAGCCGACGCCAAGCGGCGGTGGTCTTGGAATGGTTGTTGTCTCTACGGTGGCTGGCTTTTGGTTAGCATGGGCTCAATCCCAGGCGCTCCTGGCACCATTAGTTCTTGCTGTACCGCTGGCACTGGTCGGGCTATTGGATGACATCCGGCGTTTGTCGGCCCGTGTGCGCTTGAGCGTACAGGTGTCCGTCTGTGCGGGATTGTTGATCGTACTGGGAACTGTTCCAGAAATCGTCGTCGGCAATATCGTATTGGGTGGTCTTGTTTTATCCGGACTGCTTTTACTGGTCGGCGTTTGGTGGATTAATGTGTTCAATTTCATGGATGGCATCGACGGCATTGCCGGAGCGCAGGCAGTGTTCATGTTGATGGCCGCAGCCGCCTTGACGGCATGGATAAATCCCGATGCGGTGGCCAGCCCTCTCTGGGGGCTGATGCTTTGCGTTGTTGCGGCCACCGTCGGTTTCTTGCTGATGAATTGGCCTCCCGCAAAAATCTTCATGGGCGATACGGGCAGTACCTGGCTGGGCTTCATGATCTTTGCGCTGGCCTTGCTCACCATACAAGCTGGCTGGTTGAGCTATGCGGCATGGTTGGTTCTGGGTGCTGTTTTTGTTGCCGATGCGACCGTTACGCTGCTGACGCGGATGGCGCGTGGCGAACGCTGGTATGAGGCGCATTGCCAACATGCGTATCAGCGTTTGGCGCGATGCTGGCAGGGCGAAAGAAATGCTGGTCATCACTCTGTCACCTTGTTGGCCGCTACCGTCAATCTGCTGTGGTTGGCACCTATGGCCTGGGCCTGCATGCAGTGGCCGCAGTGGATGCCCGGTTTGGTTATCCTGGCGTATGCGCCGTTGGTGATGGGTACGTTGGTATTGAAGGCAGGGAAGCCGGAATGATGGAGCAATCAATGAAGCAAGTGGTTTGGCACGGTGGTCACGTATCGACAGAAGACAGGCAGCGATTGTTCGGCCAGTCCGCGCAGACAATCTGGTTAACCGGACTGAGTGCGTCCGGCAAGTCCACGCTTGCGTTTGCGCTTGAGCGCCATCTGATCAATGCAGGCCGGGCGTGTTATGTCCTTGACGGAGACAACGTCCGCCATGGGCTTAACAGCAACCTTGGTTTTTCTCACGAGGATCGCACGGAGAACATTCGGCGGATAGCGGAAGTGGCCCATCTGATGAATGATGCCGGCCTGATTGTCATCACCGCATTCATCTCGCCGTACCGAGAAGATCGTGCCATGGCGAAGCGCATTATCGGCGCAGAGCGATTTCGTGAGGTGTATGTCAGCACACCAATTCAGGTCTGCGAACAACGCGATCCGAAAGGCCTCTACGAAATGGCGAAAGCCGGAAAATTGGCTTGTTTTACAGGGGTTTCCGATCCCTATGAGGCTCCGGAAGTTCCCGATCTGGTTGTCGACGCATCGCTGGTGCCGGTTGAGGAAGCGGTTTGCAGGATTGCCGTTTTTGCGCAGTGTGAAAGCGCAAATTAGGCCCGCTTCGCTATGAAAGAAAATGCTTCGCCGTCGTTACCATGGGCAGCCATCCTGTCCTTGGCCTCGTGCGCAGGAGCTTATTCTTGGCTCGTGCTCGAGGAATCCTGGAATCCACTATCTGCACTGATGGTTGTTGCTGGCGTAATGGCAAGCGTGGCCCTTTTGCTGGCCGGAATGGCGTGGGCGCTGGCTCCTGAGAAAGAGAAGCCGGAGCTGATCGGCGAGTTCCTGGATGCCGTTCGTGAAGATCTGTTGTGGTTGAGAGGGAAGCGGAAAGGATAAATCGAAGATGGCAAAGAATCCGCCTCCTCCGCCGTTCAATCTGATGGCTCCGCTGTCCGAGTCCGAGACGGACGAACTTGAGTCCTTCCTGCTTTCGGATGCAGTTCCTGAAGAAGCCATGCTGATCGATTCGCTGGATGGCTATCTGACAGCGATTGTCATCGGCCCGACCAGCTTGCGACTGAGCGACTGGTTGCATGGGGTCTGGGGGCCTGCAGCAAACGATGCGCCCGCTTTCGAGACGGAAGCGCAGGCGCAGCGAATCATCCAGCTGATCATGCGCCACATGAACGGTATCGTCTGGAGCTTCGAGCATGATCCGGATGCCTTTGAGCCCATCATCAACACCATGACCTACCCCGGAGATTCCCACGAATACCTGGACGCGGAAATGTGGGCTTATGGCTTCATGCAGGGCATAGCGCTTTGTCCTGATGACTGGCAGCCGCTGTTCGATTCAGCCGATGCGGAAGAAATGCTGCGGCCGTTGCGACTCCTCGGTGGAGATGACCTGACCGCAGCCGAGAGGAAACTTGCGCGAACGCCCGCGCAGCGAGAGGTCCTGGCTGAGCAAGTTCCGAAAAGCGTGGCGGCAATCTACCGCTACTGGCTGCCGTACAGAAAGGCAGTCCACGAGCGCGAGATT